>JACCYW010000051.1 GCA_013696275.1 Chloroflexota bacterium
TGACGTGGCCGCACTTCGCGCGCACTGGCGGCGCGACGAAGCCGCCATGCGGGACTGGCTGGAGTCGCTCAAGGAGGAGGACCTGGAAGCGCCGACGAGCTCGGCCTTCACCGGGGACAGGCGGCCCCTCCGGCAGTACCTGATGCACATCGTCATGCATGGGGCGCAGCAGCAGGCCGACGCGGCGACGCTGCTTACGCTCGCCGGCCGCTCGCCGGGAGAGACCGGCTACCTCGAGTACCTGCGGAGCTGATCTCCGCGCCCTCAGTCCCCGCCGCGCCGATCGCCGACGGGCGTAAAGCGGCCCCCCCGGGGTGCAGCGCCTAGGGGTAGAGACCCCGAAGCGCGGTGGCAGAGGCGACTCGGTCGACCGCCAGGAGGTAGGCGCCCGTGCGCATGTTCACGCTCTGGGCTTCAGCCAGGGTGAGGGTCTCGCCAAAAGCCCGGCCCATGATCTCGCGCAGCTTCGAGTTCACGACCTCCTCGCTCCAGTGATCCCTGTTCAGGTCCTGGACCCATTCGAAATAGCTGACCGTCACGCCACCGGCGTTGCATAGGATGTCCGGGATGATGAATACACCCCGGTCGTGGAGGATCTCGTCGGCATCGGGGGTGGTCGGCCCATTGGCCGCCTCCGCGACCACGCGGGCCCTGATACTGCCTGCGTTTCGCGCGGTGATCTGATTCTCCAGGGCGGCCGGGATGAGGATGTCGCAGTCGACCTCCAACAACTGGGCGTTGCTGATATCGCGGGACCCGGGGAAGCCACCCACGGTCCCGTGCTCTGCCTTCCAGGCGATGACTCGCGCGATGTCCAGGCCATTGGTGTCGTGGATGGCGGCCGACGAATCGGAGACCGCCACGACTCTGACTCCGTGCTGCGAGATGAGCGTGGCGGCGATCGATCCGGCATTGCCGAAACCCTGGATGGCGACCGTGGATGCGGCAAGATCCATGCCCAGATGTGCGGCCGCCTCTTCTACGCAGAAGACGGTCCCTCTCGCGGTCGCCTCGTTCCGTCCCTCTGAACCACCGAGGCTGATGGGCTTGCCGGTGACGACGCCGGGCACGGTGTATCCGACGTGCATCGAGTATGTGTCCATGATCCAGGCCATCGTCTGGGCATTCGTGTTGACGTCCGGGGCGGGTATGTCGCGCTCGGGCCCGATGAGCACCTCGATCTCCGTGGCGAACCGGCGCGTCAGGCCCTCCACCTCACGCCGGCTGAGCTTCTTGGGGTCGACCACCACGCCGCCCTTGCCACCGCCATATGGGATACCGACCACAGCGCACTTCCAGGTCATCCACATGGCCAGTGCTTTGACCTCATCGAGGGTCACATCCTGGTGATACCGGATGCCACCCTTGGCCGGCCCGCGGCCCAGGTTGTGCTGCACACGGTATCCCGAGAAGACCTGCACCGACCCGTCATCCATCTTGACCGGGAAGTGGACCGTGAGCTCCCGGCGGGGCTCACGCAGCACCTGTCTCAATCCGGGATCCAGATCCAGCCTGTCAGCCGCCAGGTCGAACTGTCGCTGTGCCACGTGCCACGGGTTGATGGCAGGGGCGACTTGCTCCGTAGTCATGGGGATCGTGATCCTCCTGGTACGGGCGCCGGGCTCCCGAGGACAGAGCGGGCTGGCTCGCAGGCGTCGAAGCGCGAGAAAGTGTACTCGACCAACCGCCTGATGGACCAGGTCCCTGTGGTCCCGCCTGCGTCGGAGGCTTAGACTCGCTCGACCGCCATGGCCACCGAGCCGCCGCCGCCAAGGCAAAGTGTGGCCAGTCCGTAGCGCCCCTGCCGTCGCGTCAGCTCGTGCAAGAGGGTCGCCATGATGCGGGCCCCACTGGCACCGATGGGATGGCCCAGGGCGATCGCCCCGCCATTGACGTTGACCTTCGCCCAGTCGAACCCCAGCTGTCGTCCATTGGCCAGTGCCTGAGCGGCAAAGGCCTCGTTGATCTCGATCAGATCGAAGGCCTCGATCGGCATCTCGACACGAGCCAGCAGCTTGCGCACACCCTCGGTGGGCGCCAGGAACAGCCACTTCGGGGCCAGTTCCGCCTGGCTGTAGCCGATGATCCGGGCCATCGGCCGGAGACCCAGGCGCTCCACTGCTCGCTCGCTTACCACGACCGTCGCGGCGGCTCCATCGGTGATGCTCGGCGCATTGCCCGCCGTGACGCTGCCGCCCGGCATGCCGGCCGGGCTGTCGGGCTCGGGGTCGGGCAGCGCGAAGACCGGCTTCAGCCTCGCGAGTGCCTCGATGGTGGTGTCCTTTCGGGGACCTTCGTCAGTGGTGACCAGCGTCTCGACCTTGCCGTGGCGGACGGGTACCGACACCGTCTCTGCCTCGAAGCGGCCCGCTTCGATGGCCTGGATCGCCCGGCGATGGCTTTCCAGGGCGAAGGCGTCCTGGTCCTCCCTGCTGACGTCGACCTTCAGTGCGACCCGCTCCGCATGGGTGCCCATGTGGCAACCCTCGGTGGAACACCACAGCCCGTCATGGACGGTGGCATCGATGAGCTCGCCATTTCCCAGCCGATAGCCGAAGCGCGCCTTTGACATCAGGTACGGACCTTGGCTCATGTTCTCCATGCCGCCAGCGACGACGACCTCGGCATCACCGGCTCGGATCTCCGCCGCCGCGAGCATCATCGCCTTGAGCGACGAACCGCAGACGCGGTTGATGGTGGTGGCACTCGTGTGGTCAGACAGGCCGCCCAGCAGAGCCGCCTGGCGGGCCGGCGCCTGACCTGCTCCCGCCTGGATGACCTGGCCCATCAGGACCTCGTCGATGCCGTCGTTGGCCAGGCCGGCTCGCTCTACAGCTGCCCGGATAGCGATGCCGCCCAGCGCCGTAGCCGGGATGTCAGCCAGGCTGCCGCCGAGCTTGCCGATCGGCGTTCGAGCTGCGGAAACGATGAAGACCTGACCGCTTGGCCCGGTAAAGCCGTTGGTTCCGTTGGTTCCGTCGCGTCCGGTCATCACTTGAATCCTACCCCGGTGAGCCGCCCCACTAGCCGCTGCCCCGCCCGCGGCCCTGCGTGGCCTCGACCCGCTGCCCGCCAGTGCCTATGCCCGCTGCTCGCCAGTGGCCTATGCCCGCTGCTCGCCAGGGCCCCTGATGGGCCGACTTCCTTCGGCCGAGCATGCTGGTGCATGGAGCGACCCATCCCACCGATATCCCTCGAGCACTGTCGCCCCAAGTGCCCTGCGCGGAGCTTCACCATGCCTTCAGCGACCCACGGCCACCGGGATCCCGCGCCGAGGCGGTCGATCGGCTCTCCCCTGGGCCCGAACGACCGGTCCAACGAGCGGTAACGGTGTCCGGCGAGGTCCCTGGCTTCGGATCTCGGTGGGATGGGTCATCCGATGCCCCAGCGGCACGCCCGACGCACGGGCGGCCCGTCTACAGCCAGAGCACCCCCGAGGCTGGACCTCAGGGACGAGTGTGGCGCGTCACAGCACGAGTAGCGCATCGCCGCCAGGATCC
>JACCYW010000423.1 GCA_013696275.1 Chloroflexota bacterium
CCGAGCCGGTAGGCAAGGTAGTCATCGGGACGGTCAAGGGCGACATCCACGACATCGGCAAGAACCTGGTGGGCATGATGTTCGAGGGCGCCGGCTTCGAGGTCATCGACCTGGGCATCAACACTGATGCCGAGGGATTCATCGCCGCCCTGGAAGAGCACCGGCCCGACATCCTGGGTATGTCGGCGCTACTGACCACGACCATGCCGTACATGAAGGTCGTCATCCAGGCCCTCAAAGATCGTGGCATGCGCGACGACTACATCGTGCTCGTGGGCGGGGCGCCGCTCAACGAGGAGTTCGGGATCGCCGTTGGTGCTGACGCCTACTGCCGGGATGCCGGAGTGGCCGCCGAGACCGCGCGCCGCTTGATCGACGAGCGCCGTGCCGCCTGAGAGGATGGCACCCGTCCAGCCGCGGGTCCTGATCATCGGTTGCGGTGCGCTCGCCCGTGAGCTGGTCGAGTTGACGCGTCCGCTGTCGAACGTCGATGTCATCTGCCTGCCGCCCTCGCTTCATGACCGCCCAGGCGGTATCCCTGGTGCCGTCCGGGCCAAGATCCGGGCGAGTCGGGCGCGCGGTCTTCATGCGAGCGTCTTCGTCGCTTACGCCGACTGCGGTACCGGCGGTCTGCTGGATCGTGTCCTGGAAGAGGAAGGCGTCGAACGGCTGCCTGGCGCCCACTGCTACGAGGTGTTCGCCGGTCGCGCTGACTTCGCGCGACTGGCCGAGGAAGAACCCGCGACCTTCTGGCTGACCGACTTCCTGGCCCGCAACTTCGACCGGCTGGTCATCAGGGGACTGGGCATCGACCGTCATCCTGAGCTGGAAGCGATGTATTTCGGCAACTACCGCAGGGTGGTCTATCTATCTCAGATCGACGATGCCGCCCTCCTGGCCCTGGCTCAGCGCGCGGCCGAGCGGCTGCGCCTGTCGTTCGAGCACCGGCCCACCGGCTACGGTGATCTGGCCACCGCCATCTCAGCCGCCGCACGCGCGGCGTGAAGGGTTGGCCACGCTGAGCGTCATCTTCTGGCGCGACATCCCAGCCCAGGTCGTCGGACGCGAAGGTCGACGATCCAGCAAGATCGTGCTCCATCCGCGCTTCCAGGTCGCCATCGACAAGGCCGCCCAGCGGGCAGGCAAGCGCGCCTACAACGACTACATCGGCGAATGGCGCAAGGTCCAGGAGGCCTGCGGCGACGACATCGAGGCCGTGGTCCAGGCCCGCTCGGAAGCCCTGGAGGGCGAGTACACCAGGCATCGCCTGGCCGGACTGGTCGCGTCCGGCGGTATCGATGGCGGGCCGGCGCTGCCGACGAGTCAGGTCGAGCGGTCCCTTGCATCGGAGTCGCCATGACCCGCACCGTCGTCTCGTCGGCTACCCGAGAGGTGGTCATCGGCGATGACCAGCCGTTCGTCATCATCGGCGAGCGGATCAATCCGACCGGCCGCCGGGCGCTCGCGGAGGAGATGAAGGCGGGCGACTTCTCGCGCGTGGAACGGGACACCCTCGCCCAGGTCGCTGCCGGTGCCCACATGCTCGACGTGAATGCGGGCATCCCGCTCGCGGACGAGCCAGCCATCCTGGCCAGGACCATCCAGTTGGTCCAGTCGCTGACCGACGTCCCGCTGTCGATCGATAGCTCCATCGTCGAGGCACTCGAGGCCGGGCTGGCGGTGTACCAGGGTCGGGCCCTGGTCAACTCGGTGACCGGCGAGGAGGAGCGTCTGGAACGGGTCCTCCCGCTGGTCAAGAAGTACGACGCAGCCGTGGTCGCCATAAGCAACGACGAGACGGGCATAAGCGAGGATCCTGACGTCCGCTTCGCCGTTGCCAAGCGCATCGTGGAACGGGCCGCCGACCACGGCATAGCGGCCACGAACATCCTGGTCGACCCGCTGCTGATGCCCATCGGAGCCATGCCCACGGCTGGCCGGCAGGTCTTCCGGATCCTCGGCCGGCTGCGCGATGAACTCAAGGTCAACTCGACCTGCGGCGCTTCCAACGTCAGCTTCGGGCTGCCCCACCGCGAGGGCATCAACGGTGCTTATCTAGCGATGGCCATGGCGAGCGGACTTACGTCGGCCATCACCGATCCCATCGCGGCGGGAGTTCGCCAGGCGGTCATGGCCGGTGACGTGCTGATGGGTAACGACCGGGATGCCGCCCGCTGGATCCGCACCCATCGGGTGGCAGCTGTCGAGGGCGAACGAGGCCGGCGCATCAACCGGCGCCGAGCGGGATCGGCTTCCCCGGCCTGAGCGGGCAGCCGACAGTGACGGGAGCCGCGACACCGCTGGTCATCTTCACGCCCTCGGGCCGGCGCGGCCACTTCCCGCCGGGCACGACGGTGCTCGACGCGGCACGTGCGCTCGGCGTAGACATCGACTCGGTGTGTGGCGGCCGGGGGCTGTGCGGCCGGTGCCAGGTCGAGCAGAGCGTCGGCAGCTTCGCCAAGCATGGCATCGAGTCGCTGCCTCAGCACCTCTCGCCGTTCGCGGCGACCGAGGCGGAGTATCGCGACCGCCGGGGCATGCAGGTCGCTCGCCGGCTGTCGTGCGTCGCCCAGCTCCGTGGGGACGTGGTGATGGATGTGCCCATCGAGAGCCAGGTATTCCGACAGGTGGTGCGCAAGGGTCTCGAGGTCCGCGAGTTCCAGGTCGACCCCGTCGTTCGACTCCACTACGTAGAGGTCGCCCCGCCGCGGCTCGCCTCGCCATCCGGCGATCTGGTGCGCCTGGGAGAGTCGCTCGAGGTCGAGTGGGGGCTGCTCGACCTCGAGGCCGATGTGCACGTCTTGCAGACGCTCCAGGGCGCGCTTGAGGAGGGTCGCTGGGCGGTCACGGTGGCGGTCCATGACGGGCGCACCATCACCGCCATCTGGCCCGGACTGCACGAGGTGGCCTACGGGGTGGCCATCGACGTCGGCTCCACCACCATCGCCGGTCATCTGGCCGATCTTGCCGACGGCACGGTCCTGGCGAGCAAGGGGATGATGAACCCGCAGATCCGCTTCGGTGAGGACCTGATGAGCCGCGTCTCCTACGCGATGATGCATCCCGGAGGCGCGGCGGAGATGACAGCTGCCGTTCGGGGAGCGCTCGATAGCCTCCTCACCAGCCTTGTCGCCAAGGCTGGGGTCCGGCGCGACGAGATACACGAGCTCGCCATCGTGGGCAACCCGATCATGCACCACCTGCTGCTGGGCATCGACCCAGTGCCCCTTGGGTCGGCCCCATTCGCCTTGGCTACCGACCGTGCGGTGCGGATCCGCGCGACCGAGCTGGGACTAACGGTGCATCCCGGCGCCCGTGCCTATCTCCTGCCCTGCATCGCGGGCCACGTGGGAGCCGACACTGCCGGCGCCATCCTGGCCGAGGCGCCCCACGAGAGCGAACAGGTCACCCTCATCGTCGATGTCGGCACCAACGCTGAGATCGTGCTCGGCGACCGCCATGGATTGCTGGCCGCCTCCAGCCCGACCGGCCCGGCCTTCGAGGGCGCCCAGATCAGCTCGGGACAACGGGCTGCGCCAGGCGCGATCGAGCGCGTCCGGATCGATCGTCAGA
>JACCYW010000083.1 GCA_013696275.1 Chloroflexota bacterium
CGATCCTCCGCTCCCGCTCGCTCCACCGCGGCCACGGAGAGCCCATGGCCTTCAGCCGAGCGGTCGGGCACGTATGGCGCCGCATCGAGGCCAAGCATCCTGAGGGCACGCACCAGGATGGCCAGCCCGGTCAATCCATCGGCATCGAAATCGCCGCACACCAGGATCCGCTCACCACGCTCACGAGCCAGTTCGATACGGTCGAGGAACGGTCGCGCGTCCGGCAGCAGGTGCGGGTCGTGCAGCCCGGATGCGGGATCGTCGAACAACGCGCCTAAGGCGGCTTCATCGCGGTGGCCGCGCCGACAGAGTACGGCCAGCAGGTTGGCCGAGAGGCCGCGTCTGGATCCCGCAGCGCGCAGGTCCGCAGACGGGCCGATGGGCGATGGGAGCACCCACCGATAGCGAGGCGTCAGACCGTTCATCGAGGCAGCGAGCCTGCCATCTGCCACTGCACAGGGACTTATCGAGCTCGAGCTGCAGCGAACTCTCTCGCGCGCCGTCGATCATCCCAACGATGCCAGTCGACCAGCAGCGCGCTGGCGTTGAAGATCGAGGAGTAGGTGCCCGAGATGATGCCGACGAGCAGGGCAAGGATGAAGGTCCGGATGGCGTCACCGCCGAAGAGGAGCAGTGCCGCCAGGGTGATGACCACCGTCAGCGACGTGTTTATGGAACGTCCGAGGGTCTGCAGGATGCTGTGATTGACGATGGCGCCGAACGTCTCGCCAGCGTGCCGCACCCTGTTCTCGCGCACCCGGTCGAAGACCACGATCGTGTCGTGCACGCTGAAACCGATGATGGTCAGCATGGCCGTCACGAAGAGCGCATCGATCTGCAGCCCGAACAGCGTGCCCAGGATGGCAAAGAGGCCGACCACCACGATGACGTCATGGATGAGCGCTATCAGGGCCGTCGCACCCATCCGGAAGTCGCCGAAGCGGAAGGTGATCCAGGCCAGGATGCCGAGCGATCCCAGGGCGATGAGGATGACCGCCTGGGTTGTGATCTCCTCGCTCACGATGGGCCCGACGTTGGCCTCCTGACGGACCTCGTCGATGGGCCCGAAGCGAGCTTGCAGGGCGGTCGCCAGATCGCCCAGCTCGCCCTCACTGGGCACGATCAGCGCCGGCGCTGCCGACGGACTGGCCGATGCCCCCGCCGACGCCGAAGCGACGGCAGAGGCTGATGGTGAAGCCGAGGACGCCGCTGAGGCTGATGGCGCCGCTGAAGCTGATGGCGCCGCTGAAGCTGAGGGCGAAGCGGCGACGCTCGCCGACGGCGAGCTACTCGCGCCGGGCGAGGCGGAGGGCGAAGGTGGTGGGACATCCCGCAGGCCGATCTCTTCCGTCCGGATGAGCACGTACTGGCGCTCGTCGGCGGTCGTGATGGCGACTGTGGAGTCGGGCAGACCCTGCTCGCTGAGCACCTGCCTGACATCAAGCGCGGCTGGCGTGCCGTCGCGGAAGTGGACCTCCCAAATGGTCCCGCCGGTGTAATCGATGGAGAACTGAAGCCCGAGCCGGGCCCCGGGCAGGAAGGTTAGCAGAATCGCTAAGAAGCCGGGGACAGTGATGAGGAGGCTGAAGATGTAGAACCAGCGCCGCTTGCCGATGACATCAAACACGCGCGCTGGCTTCTCTCGAACGGACACGTGGACCGGGCGCGGCGATGGTGAACTCCTCTTCCTTGACCCCGTACAGGCCGGCCCGCCGAGCCCACGGCTGGCGCACCACCCAGCGCAGCATCTCGCGACTCAGCGTGATGGCCGTGAACATGGAGGTCAGGACACCGATGATGAGGACCAGCGCGAAGCCCCGGATGGTGGAGGAACCGAAGTAGAAGAGGATGACCGCCGTTATGAGGCTGGACACATTCGAATCGATGATCGAGTTCCAGGCCCGGTTGAACCCGGCCTCGATGGCACCGGAGATGGTCTTCCCCGTCCGCAGCTCCTCTTTGGTGCGTTCGAAGATGAGGATGTTGGCGTCGACCGCCATGCCCACCGAGAGCACGAAGGCGGCTACCCCAGCCAGCGTGAGGGTGACTGGGATGAGCCGGAAGATGGCATAGACGATGAGCGCGTAGAAGGTCAGCGCGATGCAGGCGATGAGACCCGGCAGGCGGTAGTGGAGCAGCATGAACAGGAAGACGAGGCCGATGCCGATGACGCCGGCGACGATGCTCTGGACCAGGAAGCTCTGGCCCAGCGTGGCGCTGATGCTGCTGAAGCCGACCTCCCTGATCTCCAACGGCAGGGCCCCGAACTTGAGGACCGTGACCAGGTTGTTCACCTCGGCTGTGGTGAAGCTGCCGGTGATGACACCCTGGCCACCGGGGATGGCTCCCTGGATCTGGGGCGCCGAGACGACCGTGCCGTCCAGGACGATGGCGAAGTAGTTGTTGACGTTGTCGCGCGTGTAGTCAGCGAAGAGCGCTGCGCCCTCCGGCTTCAGGGTGAACTCCACCTGTGGCTGACCGAAGTTGTCGAAGCCGGGCTGAGCGACGTCGATCTGGTTGCCGCTGAAGAGGGCTGGCAGATCGGCTGCGATCGGTTGGCCCGCGCCAGGTGCGGCCTGGCCGGGCGGGATGGGCACGAAGTCGAGGCGGCCGGTCGATCCGATAAGGGCGCGGACATCGGCCTGGTTGCGGACGCCGGGGATCTCCACGCTGATGCGGTCACTGCCCTGGGTCTGGACGATCGGCTCAGCCACGCCGGTCGAGTTCACCCGCTGCTCGATGATGGTCCGCGTGGTGGCCATGATCTCAGGCGTGACCGGCTGCTCATCTGTGGCCACGAGCTGGTACTCGCCACGCAGACCCCCCTGGAGGTCCAGGCCCAGGCGCGTGTCGATGGGCGCGGGCGGGTCGGAGCCCGGGCGGTCGAGCGGCAGGAGATCGATGGCCAGCGCGGCCAGGCCGACCGCCACGATGACGAAGGGAAGGATGCGACGCATCGGGCCGGACTCTACCAGAGCGCCTCGATGGCAGCGGTGACCCGCTTCCGTCACCTGAGGGCTGCCTCTCGATGTGAGCGGCTCCTTCACGGGAAAGCTCAGTCGCGCGTGCTTCTCGCGGTCCATCGACGACCAGCGCGCCGGAGGGTCTCGCGGATGGGGCGCTCACGCTCACCCATCGGCAAAGGGGCGCGCGAGCTGCCCAAGGAAGCGCCTTCGGGCGGACATCTCTTATCTCACCGGGACATCACCCATGTGACGTCATGGGCGACCCGCCCCGCTACGATCGGCGAAGGCGATCCTCGCCTATGCCTCGGCGGACTGGTAGCGGACCCGTCGACCCACCCGGCGTGGCTAAGACCCATTAGGGCAGGGCGCCACGCTCACGGACAGGTCGCTGCTGCCTATGGCACTTGAGGCGGTTCGATAGCACTCCAGACAGGTATGGATGAGCATCGAACATCCCCGCCGAGGTCGCTATCGGCCTCTGCCTCTGACGGCGGGGACTCTACGACACATCGAGACCAGCCGCTAGCCGGGACGCCCGTTGGCCTTCTCAGACGGCCACGGGCTCGCGGTACTCACCGAAGACGGCCCGGAAGACAGCGCAGATCTCGCCCAGGGTGGCATACGCGGTGGCGCACTCTATCAAGGCCGGCATGACGTTCGTTTCGGTCGATCCGGGCTGGGCGGATAGCTGACGCAGCCGCTCGAGAGCTGTCTGGACCGCCTCTGCGTCTCGTTCACGGCGCACCCGTGAAAGGCGCTCCAGGTGCTGCCGCTTGCTCTCCTCGCTCACGCTGAGCAGCGGTATGGTCAGGCGCTCATCCTCATCCACGTTGGCGTTCACGCCGACGATGCGCCGCTGGCCGTCATCCAGTTCGCGCTGGAAACGATAGGCGGCGTCGGCCACCTCCTTCTGCGGGTATCCGGTGCCGATGGCGGCGACCATGCCACCCAGGGCGTCTATCTCGTCGAGGTACCGCCACACCTGCCGCTCGACCTCATTGGTCAACGATTCTACGAACCAGGAGCCGCCCAGTGGATCGACAGTGTTGGCGACGCCACTCTCGGCTTCGATGATCTGCTGCTGGCGCAGCGCAAGGAGTGCTGCCTCGGCCGATGGCACGGCCCACGCCTCATCATAGGCGTCAGTGTGGAGTGACTGCGTGCCGCCCAGGATGGCCGCCAGTGCCTGGGTCGCCACGCGCGTCAGGTTGTTGAGCGGCTGCTGAGCGGTGAGCGATACACCGGCCGTCTGGGTATGGAAACGCATCCAGGTCGAACGCTCGTTCTCCGCCCGGTAACGCCGCGTCATCAGCTTCCACCAGATACGCCGGGCAGCCCTGAACTTGGCGATCTCCTCGAAGAAGTCGCTGTGGCTATTGAAGAAGAACGAGAGGCGTGGCGCGAACTCATCGACGCGCAGGCCGCGTCGCAGCGCCTCTTCCACGTAGGCCATGCCGTCGGCGATGGTGAAGGCCAACTCCTGGACAGCGGTCGAGCCGGCCTCCCGGATGTGGTAGCCGCTGACCGACACCGTGTTCCACTTGGGCATCTCGCGGGTCCCGAACTCGATGGTGTCGGTGACCAGACGCATGGACGGCTGGGGCGGGAACAGGAACTCCTTCTGGGCCACGTACTCCTTCAGGATGTCGTTCTGGATGGTGCCCTCGAGGGTGCCTCTGGAGAAGCCGCGCTTCTCGGCGGCCGCGATGTACATCGCCCAGATCGGCGCGGCTGGCGAGTTGATGGTCATCGACGTCGACACCCGGTCCAGCGGCAACCCGTCCAGTAGCACTTCCATATCAGCCAGCGAGCAGACGGCTACGCCGCACGTGCCGAACTCGCCGTCCGACTCGGGGTCGTCGGTGTCGTAGCCGTACAGGGTCGGCATGTCATAGGCCACCGACAGGCCGGTCTGGCCGGCCCGCAGTAGCTGATGGAAGCGCGTGTTGGTGTCCTCAGCGGACCCGAAGCCGGCGAACATGCGCATGGTCCAGGCCCGTCCGCGGTAGCCCGACGGATGCAGTCCTCGAGTGAAGGGCGCCTCGCCCGGATAGCCGACATCGCGCAACGGGTCGAAATCCGACGGCTCGGAGCGCAGCGGGTCGCCCAGGTGGTCGACGCGGGTGGTTCCGCCGCCACCGGCCAGTCGGCCGTGCCAATCGAGCGGGCTATACAGCCGTTCGATCTCGTCATCGCTGATGGTCGAGAAGCGCGGCTTCCTCTCAGGCAGGCCGGCCGAGCGGTTCTGCCAGCGCTCCTGGCGATCCGACCAGCCCGGATCGTCGGAGCTCATCGCTCGGCGGTGATGTAGGTCCAGCAGGCGGTGAAGCGGTTGCGACCCGCGAAGAGGACCTCCATCGACTCGCGGATGAGCTGGATGCGATCCTTGACGGCCACCTCCGGGGCTTCCTGGCCGTCCACCTTCTGGGTGCCGCCTATCCAGCCCAGGACGGCCTCGTGGTAGGCGCTCATGAGTTCGAACCAGTCATCCACACTCGCCTCGATGGTCGCCTCCTTCACGCTCGTGACGTGCAGGCCGGCTTCTTCCAGCGAGTCAAGATAGTGCTGCAGCGGCCGGGGCGCCAGGAACACGCGATCGCGGTGTGTGCCGTGTTTGACCATGCGCTCGTGATCATCCAGGACATCGCGGTATGCCGCATAGCGTGGGTCGGTCCGCACCAGACCTTCGGCGACCTCGTGGATGACCCACACCGTCTCATCCAGGATCCATTCGCTGGGACGAGCCCGGGGGTTGCGGATGTTGCCCGAGTTGATGAACACCTTGCCGCCTGCCCCGAGCATGCGGACCCACGAATCCAGCGTCTCGGCCAGGTCCATATAGAGGTGGATGGCGTTGGTGGAGGCGATGACGTCGATGCCTCCACCGGCGAGTTCGGGCAGCACCTCATCGAGGTACTGAAGGCGCTTCTGGTCCTTCATCCAGCGCATCAAACGGAAGGCCAGGCGTGGATCATCGCGGAACTTCTCGACCGCGACGCGCAGGAACTTGGCCGAGCTGTCAGCGATGATCATGCCGATGGGCCGATCGAAGATGCGCAGACGGACGCGATCGAGCAGGATGCCGGTGCCACCGGAATAGTCGATCAGGACGTCACCCTCCTTGAGGGTCTGGGCGAGCTCCTCCACGGTCAGGTCGAGGTTCTTGTACCAACCATGTCGCTCGACCCGGTCGTAGGCCAGTCCGAAGGTATCGACCGGATCGCGCAAGCCGTCCGGCCATTCGAAGTCGACGCTGCCGATGCCGCTGCCGGCATGCGGCGCGGAGGCCATGCGATGGATCTCGAGAAGGCCAGGGATGGTCTGCGGCGCGCGGCGACCCCAGCCACATTCCGTCGCGACACCGAACTCATCAAGGCACATCTGCGCTGCGCGGATGCGCCGCTGAGTACCTTCCAGTCCGTCGGTCGCATGGACCAGGCCCAGATAGAGCTCGGTCTCGGGCCGCAGCCGCAGATCCCGCAGCGGCTCGTAGTAGGCCTGATCATCACGACCCCTGGGGACGGGCATGTGTATCCAGTTCAGGGGTCGGTCCAGGCTGCCGGCCAGCGCGTTGGCGACCTCGACCAAGTTGCGAGCATCCTCCGGCTCCTTGTAGTGACGGTGTTGGGTGTCGCCGTAGCAGAGGTGATAGCCGAGCTCCACATCCGGCGGCACGTGACGGCCCAGGCGCAGCAGGCGCTCCAGGATGCCGCCCCGCACATCGCTGAACCAGACCGGGAAGACCCCTTCCAGCATGCCCAGCTCGAAGTTCGTGTCCCACTGGATGGCCAGTTGGTCGTGCGCTATGGCGTCCACGATCTCCGCCAGCTCCTGGAGCATGCGCGCTTGGTAGACCGGTTCCATCGACGCCTGATTCTCGGCCGCCACAAACGCGCTGATGGGCGCCAGTGGCGTCGGCAGGGATACCTGGAAGCGCACCCCACGGGGGATCAAGCCGGCTACCTTGAGGCGGGCGAACTCGCCGAACGAGGCGATCGCGGCCTGGGCGTACCCGAGGCCTTCGAAGCGGACCGTATCAGCGCTCTCACCGTCCCTGAGGCGCAGTCGGGGCAGCGGCCGGTAATGGTCCGGATCGGGCGGCGTGACCTCGAACTGGGGCCTCGAACTGAGGACCGGGTATTGCCAGACGATCCAGTCCGAACGCGGGCCGGTCTCGCCATCGGGGATGCGCCGCACGCGATCGCCGAGCGAATCGGCCGCCGCCCGGAAGACATCGTGCGCGTCGGTCAAGGGGATGCTTCCCACCAGGTGTACACCGCGTGGCTTGCGATCGCTACTGGCCGCCGGCTCGACCGGCGCCGTCCGCGGGTCCGACTGCTCGAGCCGAACGGCCATCAAGTCCCTCCTGTCGGGCAGCGGCATCGGCGACAGCCGGGCGCGTGGTATCGCACCCACGAAGTCTAGGACTCGCCTGGTTCGTTGTGATCAAGTTCCGACTCAGAAAGGATCCCGTCCGTTTGGTCCTGCCAGACAACCCAGCCGACCGCAGGGCGACGACCCATACCGGCCGCGACCCTGGGGCCGCCGCCGAAGGCAGGTTGGTCGGGTGGTCTAGACTGCGCGATCCGAAGGGCGCTCGCAGTGGAGTGGGAGAGCAGTGGTGCAAGCCGCCTCGCAGCCTCGGCCGCGAGAGGTCCGCGAAGGGCACGGGCCGCCTGAGCCGGCCAAGTCCGACGGGGCAAACACGTCCGATGCGGACACGACCCGAGTCGGCCGCCGGCCTCTGCGCGAGGTGGTCCGTGAGAACCAGAGCCTCAAACGGCTGGTCTCGGTAACCAGTCATATCAGGCGGCTGGCGCTGCAGGGCGCCGACCTGCACGCCATCACCGCCGTCCTCGCCTCCAGCACGGGCCGGACGATAGTCGTGCTCGACCCGATGCTCGAACCGCTCGCCGCCGCCGGCCAGAACGGAATGGGGCCCGATGTCGATTGGGTCGGCCGTGACGCTCAGCTCGTGCAGGTCCTGCGGGCGGTCGCGGAAAGCCGCCAGGCGCTCAGGATCCCGGCCGCGGCCGACCTCGGCCGCCCGGGCTGCGTCATCGCGCCGATCCTTTTCGGCGACGATGTCTTCGCCTATCTCGTGGCTGTGGAAGGCAACGGCGTCGAGAGCAGCGACTTCGACCTGCTAGTCACCGAGCATGCGGCCAGCGCATACGCCATCGGCATGGCGCAGTCGCGCGTGGTGGCCGAGATCAGCGTGCGTGTCAAGGACGACCTGATCGAGGCGCTCCTGCTTGGCCACGTCCGCGACGAGCGCGAGGGTCGGGACTGGGCCCAGGCGCTCGGTTACGACACAGCCCGCAGTCATCGAGTCGTATGTCTTGTGCCGGAGGGACTATCGACCGTCACCGGTCTAGCGGCCACCAAGGACCCGGCCACGACGGCATTGCGGCGTCGCATCCTGCGCTCGCTGACCACCCTGGTCGGCAGCCTGGCGAGTGCTGCCATCACGTCCGCTCGTCGAGAAGAGCTGGTGGTCGTGCTGCCCGAACCCCGGCCCGGCGAACGGACGGTCGACGCTCATCAGTTGGGCCGCGCCGCCACCCGTCACCTGGAGTCGCTCGTGGCGCGGGCGCGCATGACGGTGGGCATCGGCGGGCGCTGCACGGCACCTACCGACCTTGCCCAATCCTATCTACAGGCACAGCGCGCGATCAGCATCGGCCGACGCCTTGGGCGTGACGGGGAGCTCATCGATTTCGACGATCTGGGCATCTACCGGCTCTTGTTCCAGGTCCCCGACAATCGCGAGCTGCAGGCTTTCGCGAGCCAGGTCCTGGGCCCACTCATCGCTTACGACAAGACACATCGGGCGGGCCTGGTCAGGACACTCTCAGTCTACTTGACCCACAACGGCAGTCTCCACGCTGCTGCTGAGCGATTGCACATCCATCCGAATACCGTCAACTACCGACTCAATCGGATCACTCAGATCTCATCGTTATGCCTGACCGATCACGAAGACCGTCTGGCGGCTGAGGTCGCGGTCAAGATCCTGGAGGTCCTGCAAGAGACCTGATGGCTACCTTCATCGAGCGGCTGGCGACCGAGATCCTGGTCTGCGATGGCGCCATGGGCACGACCCTCCATGCGACCGGCGTGTCGCTCGGTCGCTCGCTGCCGGAGCTCAACCTGATCGATGCTGGCCTGGTCAGGACGATCCATGAAAGCTTCATCGCCAGTGGCGCGCAGATGATCCAGTCCAATACCTTCGGAGCATCCCGCGAGCGGCTCAAGGCGCACGGGCTGGAAGACAGGACCGACGAGATCAATCGGGCCGGCGTCCGCATCGCGCGCGAGGCAGTGGCGGCATCGGGTCGCCCGGTGCTCCTGGCAGGTTCCGTGGGTCCCGTCGCGACCGGCGCGTTACGTGCCCGCACGACTCCGAGCGCACGCCTGGCTGCCCTCCACGAACAGATCAGTGCGCTCCTGGAAGGCGGCCTCGACCTGATCATCTTCGAGACCTTCGTGGACCTGGCCGAGATGTTGGAAGCAGTGACGGTCGCCAAGGCGCTGGCTGACATACCCATCGTCGCCCAGATGACGTTCGTCGACGACGGTCGGACGATGACCGGCGACAGTCCCGCCGAGGTCGGCTTCGCGCTCGAGAAGGCGGGCGTCGATGTCGTCGGCCTGAATTGCTCGCTCGGCCCACAGGGCCTTCTGCGCGTCCTGCGGCAGCTCAGTCGTCACACCGGCCTGCCACTGTCCGCGCAACCCAACGCCGGCCAGGCCCGCATGATCGGCGCCGGCCGTTTCGGCTATCAGCTTGACGAGGAGTACTTCGCCCGGCAGGCACTTCGCTACGTCGAGGTGGGTGCGTGTGTCGTCGGCGGCTGCTGTGGCACCACGCCACAGCATATCGAGGCCGTAGCGCGCGAGTTGGTCGGACTCACCCCGTCGCGCCCGGATGCGCCGGCCTCGACGGAGATCCTGGCGCGGCCAGAGGCGGTGGCGACGAAGGCAAGCGGCACCGTCGGGCTCGACGGCCGCTTGGCTGAGGGCCGATCCGTGCTGGCCGTGGAGATCGGGCCGGTGGCAGGCGGAGATGCCGAGTGGGTCGTGAATGCTGCCGAAGCCATCCTGAGCCGAGGCATCGACCTGATCGCCATCGCCCCCAGCTCCAGCGCACGTGCTCAGATGAGCCCCATCAGCGCCGCCCTGCTCCTTCAGCAGCGCCTGCCGGTAGAGACCATCGTGAGCATGACCACGTGGGACAAGAGCATCATGGCCCTTCAGGCAGATCTGCTCGGCGCCCACAGCTGTGGCATCCGGACCATCATCTGTCGGACCGGCACCCCTCCCCTCCAGGGTGACTATCCCAATCTCGATGGCATCTGGGACGTCGACTCGATCGGCTTGCTGCGGCTGGTGCGCTCGCTCAACCAAGGACATGATCACAACGGGGTCCCCATCCGGATGCCGACTGCATTCTCCATGGGAGCCCGCGTCAACACGGGAGCTCGGGACATCGAGCGGGAGATAGCCCGGGCACGACTCAAGGTCGCGGCCGGAGCTCAGTTCCTCATCACCGAGCCGGCCTACGACCTGCTTGGCGTTCGGCTGCTCGTGGAAGGCATGGCCGGGTCAGCACCGGTCCTGCTCGGTCTCCAGCCGCTGCGTGATCACGCCCACGCCGAGTATCTGCACCATGAGGTGCCCGACGTTTCCATCCCATCGTCCGTGCTGGAGCGCATGAGACTGGCCGGCCAGCATGGCCCGGAGGTCGGCCTGGCCATCTGTCGGGAGTTGGCCTTCGACGCGCGGGACCTGGTTCGCGGGCTGTTCATCGCGCTCGATGATCCAGCCACTGACTTGAGCGACATCCTGCCAAGGCCCGGGCCTCTCATCGATCGCCCGCAGCCATCGACCATCTCTCTCAGCTGATCCGACCACCCGGCCGGTGGCTGGTCAGATAGAAGGACCCCCCCCATCGCCTGGGAGGGTCCTTCTGAGACGAGACGGCATCCGAGCTGGAGACCCGGGCGGCTCAGCTGATGGGGATGGCAACGCCGAGCTTCTCGGCCGCCATCCTGGTCCCCTGGACGCGGTTGGTGATCTTCTGGAATGCGATGTCGCGGGCATAGTCGGGCGAGCCATGGTTCGGCTTCTCGTCGATGCTGAAGGGCGAGAACCCGCAGTCGTCGGTCGCCCCGAGGCGCTCCTTGGGGATGAAGTCGGCCGCCCGGACCAACGCGTCGCAGACCTCCTGCGCCGTCTCGACGCGCGGGTTGCCGGGGTTGATCACGCCCACGTAGCACATCTGCGCCACACCGTCGGCGTCGTCGCGGCTGTGCTTGCCGATCGACTCGTACACCGGGTCCTTGTCCCGCTCGCTGGCCAGCTGGATGAGGAAGTAGCCGGCGTTGATCTCGAACATGCTCGGCAGCAGGTCGTTGTACGGCACGTCGGCGCTGTGCACCGAGTCGCGGTCGCCGCCGGGGCAGGTGTGGAT
>JACCYW010000101.1 GCA_013696275.1 Chloroflexota bacterium
AGTGGAGAGGGTGGTGCTGGTCGGCAGATTGGTATAGTCGGATGGTGGCCTCTCCCTCGTCACAGATACGCCTGTTGCTCGTGGAGGACGTATCGCAGGTAGCGCAGTACATCCGCAACCTGCTCAACGCTCAGGTCCAGGTGAAGCTCCTGGACGTCCTCAGCGATGGTCGAGCGGTCCTGGATCAGATCCGGGAGCTACGACCCGATGTGCTCATGGTCGATGCGTTGCTGCAGGGCAAGCTGAACGGGCTTGATGTCGCGGAACGCGTTCGCCAGGCCGGACTCGATCTACCCATCATCGTGCTGACCGTTCCGCAGAAGCCGATCAAGACAGGCCAGGGGATGGGCGTCGTGAAGGTCCTGTCGATGCCCTTTTCGGGCTTCGACTTCATGAACGTGCTCCAGTCGGCGCATGCCGAGCACCGCGCTCTGGCCCCCGATGCCGTCTCCAAGGTGTACACCGTCTTCGCCGCCAAGGGTGGTGTGGGCAAGAGCACCATCGCTTACAACCTGGCCGTCGCGGCTGGCCAGATGGGCGGCTTCAAGGTGGCGCTGGTCGACGGCAGCCTTCAATTCGCGGATCTCCGGGCGCTGCTGCGGGTGCCCGAGAGCGCACCCTCGCTCCTTCAACTGCCGACCGATCGGATCACCGAGTCGGACCTCCAGGAGGTGCTCTGGCGGGACCCGTCGGGCATCGACATCCTCCTCGCGCCGCCGCGCGTGGAGATGGCCGAGATGGTGACCACCCGGGATATCGAGAAGGCACTCTCGCTGTTGCGCCGGGTCTACAACGTGGTCATCATCGACACCCCGACCGCCGTCAACGACAGCGTCCTGGCGTTCCTGGACGGCAGCAACGGAGTCATCGAGGTCATCACCTACGATGCCACCACCCTGCACAACACGCGGGCCATGGGCGAGACTTTCGCAGCCATCGGGTATGGCCCGGAGAAGGTCCGTTTCCTGGTCAATCGGGCCGACGCGGAGGGTGGTCTTAGTCACCGCGAGGCGGTCGAGATGCTTGGCCGGGAACCGGAATTCCGGATCCATAGTGATGGCCGGCTGATCGTCCGGGCCAACAACCAGGGTGTGCCCTTCGTGCTGGTCGATCCGGCGGCGGCAGCGTCGCAGGACGTCACCGCCATCGCCCGTATCCTCTTCGCGCCACCCGTTCCGGCCGCCGTCGGGGCGCGTCGCTAGGACGATGCCCGACGATAGACCGATCGGCTTCTTCGACTCTGGCGTCGGTGGCCTGACCGTGCTGCGAGAGGTGCTGCGGCGGCTGCCGGGGGAGGGCACCATCTATCTCGGCGACAACGCCCGGACGCCGTACGGGCCGCGCTCGGATGAGGAGGTCATCCGCTTCAGCAGCGAGTGCCTGGACGAGCTGGCGGCGCGCGAAGTGAAGGCCATCGTGGTGGCCTGCAATACGGCCAGTGCGGTCGCCCTTGGCGACCTCCGCAGCCGCTATGACGTGCCTATCCTGGGCGTCGTCCGGCCAGGCGCATCGGCGGCCGTGTTGGCTACTCGATCGCGCCGTGTCGGCGTCATCGCCACCGAGGCGACCGTCCGCTCGCGGGCCTATTTCGGGGCCATCAAGGATGAGGACCCCTTCGTGGAGGTCCATGAGCACGCCACGCCGGAACTGGTGCCGCTGGTGGAGGCAGGCGTGATCGACGGGCCGATCGCGGAAGCCGCCGTACGCCGTGCGCTCGCCCCGCTCCTGGGTGGCGGTCCGGCCGATGGTGGCACCATCTCGGCAGGCCCGGGAGGAGCCCTCATCGACACGCTGCTTCTGGGATGCACTCACTATCCGCTCTTGGCACCGATCATCCAGCGAGTCTGCGGCCCGTCCAGGGCGGTCATCGATTCCGCGTCCGCCACGGCCAGCGCGCTGGCCAGCCTGCTGGAGATCAACCACCTCCGCGCGACCGGCGACCGGGAGCCGCAGCATCAGCAGTTCACGACCGGCGACCTGCAGACCTTCCGGCAGACCGCCGAGCGGCTGTTCGGTCCGCTCTTCCCGGCCGCCGCCCCGCTAGCCCTGGCCGGTGCGGCATGACCGCCGCCACCAGCGGTCGCCGGGTCTCGGGACGAGCGATGCGCGTGGGAATGGCCATCGGGGCCGGGCTGGCTGCTCGACTCATCGCCGGCCGGGCCCGACGGGTGGCCACCGAGGGGCTGGTGGACTGGGCGCGCGTGGAGCGCATCGCGGCCGGACGGCTGCAACGTCAGCCGGGCAGTCTCTCGCGCGAGGAGCTGCGCAGGTCGGAGGCTTCCTACGCCTCGGCGATGGAGCAGATCGTGCCGCTCCTGGAGGCCCGGCTGGGGGCTGGACTGCCGGGCGTGGTCGAGCGACATCAGGTCGTCGACCGCACTGGCTGGGTACGCGCCAACCTGGTCACGCTTCGTCACATCGTCGAGCGTGTGGAGGGACAGCTACTGAGTGACAGCCGGGTGGAGGGTATCGGCAACGATGTGGCAGCCCTGGCCAACCGCTTCGTGACCACCCAGCAGATCGGCCTCCTGCTGGGCTACCTGGGTGGTCGGGTCCTGGGTCAGTACGACGTCGCCCTACTGTCCGTCGAACAAGCGCCCGGGCGACTCCTCTTCGTGGAGGAGAACATCCGAGCGACGGCCCTCCAACTGGATGTGCCGCTCGAACCGTTCCGCACCTGGATAGCGCTCCACGAGACGACCCATGCCTTCGAGCTGGAGGCCCACGGTTGGCTACGGCCCTACCTTCGCGAACGGCTGGAACGTCAACTGGCGCTCTTCCTGGAAGAGGCGCGTACCCTTCAGTCGGAGGGTCCGCTCGTGCTCCTGCGGCGTTGGCGCTCGGTGGCCGCTGAGGGTGGCCTGACCGGACTGTTGAGTCCGGAGCAGCGCGGATTGCTGCGCGAGACGCAGGCGGTGATGAGTCTCCTGGAAGGCTTCAGCGACTGGGTGATGGATGAGGTCGGGGCTGAGCTGGTGCCCGACGTGATCGAGATCCGCCGTCGATTCGAGGCCCGCCGCAACCAGAGACGAAGCGGCGTGGAGCGCGTGGTCGCCCGACTGACCGGGCTGGACATGAAGCTCGAGCAGTACCGGCGCGGCGAACGCTTCGTCTCCGGAGTCGCTCGACTGGGCGGTCGACGGGCGGTGGGTCATCTGTGGGACGGTCCCCACGCACTGCCGACGGAGGCCGAATTCGAGGATCCCGGTCGATGGATCGCCCGCATCGTCCCCCGGCAGCCGGACGCCTCCGCCTCGCACGCATGACCGCCGGCCTCCCTGTGGCAGGCTCGACGACCGGGCCAGGCTCAGGGCCCAACGGGGTGCCAGCTGCTATCGCCGTCACACCCATCCTCTCCGCCCGCTATCGCCAGGCCGATCTGGAGCGCATCTCCGAGTCGGCGCCCGGGTCTCGCCTGGTGACGGTCTCCCTGGAAGGGCTCGCCGACGGGCCGCTGGATGACGTGGAGGTGCTCCTTCGCGGACCCTTGCCAGCGCCCGTCTTCGATCGACTCCTGACGCGCTGCCCGCAGCTCGGCTGGGTCCACTCGGCGACGGCCGGTGTGGATCGCGTGCTGACCCCCGCCGCCGCACAACGGCGACTCGTCATCACCAATGCCCGAGGCGTCTTCTCCGATCCCATCGCCGAGTACGTGCTGATGATGGTGCTGGCCGTGAATCGACGGCTGGTCCAGTTGCTGGAACTCCAGCGGGAGCACACCTGGCAGCCCCTGGACGCCATCGAGATGCGCGATGTGACCATCGGTGTGGTGGGCTTCGGCTCGATCGGTCGGGCCATCGCTCGGCGCGCTTTGAGCTTCGGATGCCGGGTCGTAGCGACCCGCCGAGGCGGTCCGGAGGGGGCCGATGCCGAGACGGACGACCCACCTGACGACGGGGTGCGGATCCTGCCGGTCGACGCGTTGCCTGAGCTGCTGGCCGAGAGCGACTTCGTCGTTCTTGCGCTGCCCTTGACGCCGGACACGGAGGATCTCTTCGATGGTCCCATGCTCGCCCGGATGAAGCGCGGCTCGTGGCTCATCAACGTGGCGCGCGGGCAACTGGTGGATGAACGGGCGCTGGTGCGAGCGCTGCGTGACGGGCCATTGCGCGGCGCCGTCCTGGACACGCTGCGCAACGAGCCGCTCGGTCCTGACTCGCCGCTCTATGACGTGCCCAACCTCATCGTCACGCCGCACACATCGTGGACCAGTGGACGGGTGCTGGACCGCAGCATCGAACTGTTCTGCCAGAACCTGGCGCGCTACCAGCGCGGCGAGCCGTTGCACAACGCGGTCGACCGAACGCGCGGCTACTGAGCCCGTGCAGATCTGCATCGTGGGCTTTGCCGCGGCGGGCAAGACGACCGTCTTCAACACTCTTACGCGCGGTGATGCCGCGACCGGCGGCTTCGGTGGGCTGACCGTCAACACGGGCGTGGTCAAGGTCCCTGATGAGCGGCTGACCCAGCTCACCGAACTGTTCAAGCCACGCCGAGAGGTCCCCGCCGACGTGACCTATGTCGACCTGCCCGCGCCGCCGTCAGCGGTGGAGGGTCGACCCTCCGACATCCCGGCCGACCAACTGGCGCGCCTGCGCAACGCGGACGCGCTGCTTCATGTGGTACGAGCGTTCGATGATCCGGCCGTCCCCCATCCTGACGGTGAGGTCGACCCGTGGCGCGATCCGGAGCGGCTGGATCTGGAGTTCGTGCTGGCCGATCTGGCTGTCGTCGAGAAGCGCCTGGAGAAGCTGGACACCTCCGGCCGCCACGGCACGCAGAGCGAGCGCGAGCAGAGCGAACGCGAGCGTCAGGTACTTGCGGCCATCATGCCGGCGCTTACGGAAGGGCGGCCCATCCGCGATCTCCAGCTGGAGGACGACGAATCGCGCCTCCTGCGAGGCTTCCGCTTCCTGACCGAGAAGCCGGTGCTTATCCTCCTCAACGTGGACGAGGCCCGACTAGGTGAGGCGCCCGAGCTGGTCGCCGGGATCAGCGCGCGGTACCTGCACCGTCAGACCCGCGTCGAGTCGCTGTCAGCGCGCATCGAGATGGAGATCGGCGAGCTGGATGGGGCAGAGGCGCAGGCCTTTCGCGACGAGATGGGCCTGGGCGGCTCAGGCCTTGAGCGGGTGATCCGGCTCTCCTACGATCTGCTGGGGCTGATCAGCTTCTTCACCG
>JACCYW010000104.1 GCA_013696275.1 Chloroflexota bacterium
CAGGCTCGCCTCGGAGATCTCGATGCTATCCAGCTCGTAGCGCACCATCAGCGCCTCGGTCAAGGCGGCTCCCGCAGCCAGCAGGCTGGCCCGCTTCCGATTTACCCCGTAGCGCGCCACCAGGGCCGTCGAGGCATGGCGGGCCAATAGCTCGAAGAGACCTCGCACCTGCACTGCCGTCATCGCGGTCGACCGCTCTCCCGCTCGCAGTAGGCGACTCAGGTTGGAGGCCGTGCCGCCGACCATGACGCAGCGAGTCGGTCGGCCAGCGGGCAGCCCATCGACCCATCGAGCGGCCTCCCGGCGAAGCCCATCGAGCTCGAACCAGGTCGGCGGATCGTGCTGCACGAACGCGCTGGTCAGGCGGGCAGAGCCGGTGGGCAGGCTACCGATGACGGCATCGCGTCCGGGCGCGGTAAGGATGATCTCCGAGGAGCCACCGCCTATGTCGGCGACCATCATCGGCTCGGACGATGGCACGCCTCCGGTCACCCCGAGCAGCGTCAGGTAAGCCTCCTGCTCGTGACTCAGGACATGCAGCGACAGGCCCGTGGCCGCCAGGACCTCCGCTTGGATGAGCGACCGGTCGCTGGCTCGACGCAGCGGCTCGGTGCCCAGCAGTGCGACGCGCGCCGCGCCGTTGCCGCCTGCGGTCGCGGCGTATCGCACCAGGGTCGCTACCACCTCCTGGCGTGTCGCTGCGGGGAGTCCGCCCTCGCCATCGACGATCGACCCGATGCCCAGGAACTCACTCTCGTCGACTATCGGCCGGATGCCGTCCGGTCCGACCTGCGCGACGAGCAGGTGGATGCTGTTGCTGCCGACATCCACCGCCGCGGCGACATGGCGTCGGATCTGCGGCGGCATCCGGGTCTGCGGCGCCCGGCGAGGCTCAGGCTCGCGGGAGGCCGCGCCGTCCCTCCACCAGGAAGTGACGGAACCAGTCGCTGATGCGCTCGATGTTCTCCACCCTCCGGAACGGAGCCCCGCTGCGGGTCAATTCGTGTGACTCATGGGGCACGCGCATCAGCCGGACGGTCCGCTTCAGGGAGCGCAGGACGGTGAACAATTGCTCTGCCTGTGTGATCGGGCAGCGCAGGTCGTTCTCAGCGTGCTGGATGAGCAACGGGGTGTGGATCTGCTGGGCATACGTGAGCGGACTGTGCAGGCGGTATATCTCGGGCTCCTCCCAGGGGTTCTTGCCGTATTCGTAGCGTCCGAAGAGCGGGCCTGCGATGTCGCCCGAGAGCATCTCCGAAGTCAGGTCGTTGACCGAGCGACAGGTCACGGCGGCCTTGAATCGATCGGTGTGACCGACCATCCAGGAGGTCAGGTAGCCGCCATATGAGCCGCCCGTGACACCAAGTCGATCACCGTCCACCAGCCCATCCGCGATGAGCGAGTCGACGCCCGTCATGACGTCGCGCATCGGGCCGTCACCCCAGTCACGGTGGTTGGCGTTGCAGAAGTCCTGGCCGTAGCCCTGTGAGCCGCGCGGATTGCAGCCATAGACGCTCATCCCCTGAGCCACCAGGCACTGCCACTCCCAGATGAGCGACCAGCCGTACAGCGTGGCTGGTCCGCCGTGGATCTCCACCACCAGCGGAGCGGGAGCTCCTCCGACGCGCGGAGCCTCCAGGAACCAGCCCTGGATCCTTCGACCGTCCACCTCGTGCCAGCGCTCGACCGGTCGGACGATGCGCACCTCCCGCCAGGCCTCGCCCATCAGGTCGGTCAGCCGCCTGGGTCCGGCTGGTACGGGGCGACGAGTGCCAAGCGCGGGCAGGTCGATGGCCGCCACCTCGGGGGGTTCGTGACCGCTGTAGGTGACCGCGGCGATGCGCATGCCGTGGCGGGTGTTGGCTGCATCCGGACGGGTGACGGCATGGCGACCGTCGGTCAGCCGCTCCACTCGCCGATCGTCGACGGTGACGCGCCATAGCTCGTAGCTGCCGTCGATGGGTGCCGCGAAAGTGATGGAACGACCCTCCCCGTCCCAGAAGAGGCGCGGGTCGGCGAACCCGAACAGGTCGCTGTTGAGCGCGGCGGCCACCATCAGGTCGCTTTCGGCGGAGAGGTTCTCGCCCGCCTGATCGGCTCGCGGTCGGAAGCGCCAGACGTCGTTGCGCGAGCCGGCGGCGGCAGGGAATCGGTGACCGGCGGCGGCTATCCATCGTCCATCGGGGCTCCAGGCGGGCAGGAAGAAGACGCGGTCGCCACGGCCATTGCTGACGCGGGTCACATCGCCGCCATCCACGTCGACCAGGTAGATGTCCGTGCGCCATGTCAGGTCGCGATCGGCATGGCGGTCGGAGACGAAGCAGATCCGCTTCCCGTCGGGGCTCCAGGCCGGTTGCTCGTCCCGGTTGTCGCCCGAGGTCAGCCGGGTCGCAGCGCCATCTTGCGCGTTCACCAGCCACAGGTTGGGTGCCTTGTCGTGTATGAAGCCTGTGCCGTTGAGCATGTACTGAAGCCGGTCGATGATGCGCGCGTCTCGCTCCGGCGGGTCTTCCGGGCGCCTGCGCGGGGGCTTGCGTTCAGGGTCGGTCGCCGCCGAGACAAGACAGAGCCTCCGACCGTCCGGGCTCCAGGCCAGGTCGCTGACGTCCTCCGGGAGATAGGTCAGTTGACGCGCCTCACCGCCGTCCAGCGGCAGGAGCCAGACCTGGTTCTGGCCCGATCTGTCGGTCGCCTTATCGCGTTCCCAGGCGTCGGGCCGGAGTGGTGGTCGATCCAGTGCGCCGCCGGCCTCCAGGACCGCACCGCGGTCACTGATGAAGGCGAGCGTCCGACCATCCGGGCTGAAGCGGGGCGATGTGTCCTTGCGCCGGCCAAGGGTCAGCTGGCGCGGCTCCCCGCTGCCGTCGGCCGGCACGAGCCAAAGGGACTGCCGGTAGTCGTCCCGACCGACGGACGACTCCTTGAGGCAGTAGACGATGCTCTCCGTATCCGGGGAGATGCGCACATCGACCGGCACGCGCAGGGCGTAGAGGTCATCGGCGCTCGGCACACGAGCGCTGCTGGCTGATCCGGTCGCTCGTGGTTCGGGTCGGTCAAGGGTTGCGCGGGCCATGGGCATCCTCGTCTGGAACAGCCGCAGGAGGGGCGCCGCACAGTGTAGTCAACAGGCAGTCGTTAGGCGCCTCGTGAGCTGATACGTCGCCGTGGTTGGGCTAGGATCATCGGAGATGGACCGACCTGCCGCCAGCTCCTATGTCGCCGGGGGCGAGTACCTCACCCCGGTCCGCATCCACGCCGACCGGCCCGGTAAGGCGCTGGAGATCGAATGGGGCGACGCGCACCTGACCCGCTACGACTTCGAGACCCTGCGTTGGCTCTGCCCGTGCGCGTTCTGTCGCGGAGAGGCGGGCATGCCCGGCTGGCTGGACTCGAAGCCGACGCTGACCGAGGCACAGGTCACCTTGACCGACCTGCAACTGGTCGGTCAGTACGCCGTCGCACCGACCTGGGCCGACGGGCATCACACCGGCTTCTACACGTTCGAGCGACTCCGCGAGGCCTGCCCATGCCCGGAAGACACCGCCCGCCGGGAGGCGGCCGGGCATCAGGAGCATCGTCTGAGCTAGCGACCCGATCGTGCGCCAGTCGTCCTGTCAACACTGTTGGCGACTGGTCCGACGGCGGTCGGCGCCGGTCGTCGTCGGTGTGTGGGCCGCTCCACACCGCAGATCCCCTCATCCATGCCTGTCTGGACTGGTAGTGAGATGGCTTGGAGTCCTGACCGTCCTTGACCGACGGTTGCATCGGATGGGGAGCGTGTAGAGGGGTGGCAGCTGCGGTGCTGTGTCAGTCGAGGCGGGACATCGCCCACTAACAGTCCGCGCCGGCATGAATGAGAGTCGTTGTGCGAGGAAGGCCCGGGGGCGAGGAGATAGGGTCGCAAGCGCCGGCGCGGTCGCGGCCGGGCAGCCAACCGCTGCTCGGCCACAGTCGTCCTCACTGTATCGCGGGATCTTCACAAGAGGGCCGCGCCGCGCTGGGTTCTCGCGGCGTATCGACGGTCAGCACGCAGGAGCCCATCCCAAGCGCGGCCTCCCCGCCCGCCCGTCGGTTGTGCACCGCGCGAACCCGACCTGGCAGGGCCGTCCGGCCGATCGGGCTCGCCCTATCGAGAGTCTCCGCTAGCGCGCCGTCGGTAGAATGGCCTGCCCAGCTATCGGAGGATCTCGCTCCACCTTGACCGCTGTCCGACAGCAGGTCGTCACTCGCCGCCCAGCAGCGCACGCGACGGCGGCCCGCGATCTGCCCTACCTCAACCGCGAACTGTCGTGGCTCGACTTCAACGGGCGCGTGCTGTTCGAGGCTCGCGACGAGCGCAATCCGTTGCTGGAGCGCGTGCGTTTCCTGGGCATCTTCGCGCGCAACCTGGATGAGTTCTTCCAGGTTCGGG
>JACCYW010000113.1 GCA_013696275.1 Chloroflexota bacterium
CATGTCGCCACCCGCGGCCAGCACCAACGCGCGGGAGCGCGGGGTCCGACGCTGGTCCACGGTCGTGGCAGGAAGCGGTGGCGCGACTCGAGCGCTTCGACCAGACCCTTCGCGCGGTCAAGCTCACCGAGGGCGACGAGAGCCTCGATGTGGTCCGGCTCCCAGCGGAACCGGATCGGCTCGCGCGTGCCCAGCCCGGCGATCTCCGTCTCGAGGGCGGTGAGGTATCCGTCGGCAGCCCCCGCATCACCATCGCTCAACGCCGTGAAGCCAAGGACAGAGTGGTACATCGCGGAGAGGATGGGGTCGTCCGACACGGCCGCCTGACCCGCCGCCGCGGCCGCACGGGCCTCCGTGGTGCGCCCGACATGAGCACGAACCAACGTCTGGACCCAGTGCGACCCGTTCCCCAGCGGCTGGCCCATCTGTTGCGCGGCATCGACACTGGCGTCTGCGTAGCGCTCGGCGAGCGGCCAGTCGCCGGCCCACAGCTCGAGCTCCGCGAGGTGGGCCAGGATCTCGCCATCCGATGAGGCATCGCCGGTCTCGCGCGACCACTGGAGGTGACGATGGAGCCGGACGCGCGACCGCTCGTAGTCGTCCGTGTACTTCCACCACAGGGCTGGGATGGTCGTGACCTCCCAGGTCGGGCGCTCCGGCTCCAGCGCTACGGCACGCTCGAACAGATCCATCCGGATGGCTCGGCCGGTCTGGACCTGCCCATAGAACATGATGAAGAGGGCGAAGGCGAGGAGGCTCGGGTCCTCGCCCGGGTCGATCAGCCGGACCGCGGCATCGCCGTGCGCGGCTGCCTCTTCCTGGTCCCCCGCGAAGATAGCCAGGCGCATGTGGATGCGACCCTGGAGGGTGGCGTCGCCGGCAGCATCGGCAAGCGCCGCCTGACCGATCTCGAGTGCAGCTGTCGCGTCGTCTGACCACCGGATGGTCGCCAGCAGCAACAGCGCGCGGGCGCGATCGGCATCGGGCTGCATCTCCGCGACGGCCTTCTCCAGCAGCTGTCGCCCGGCCATGTAGTCGCCCGCTTCCAGCATCGCCTCACCCGTCGCGAGCAGCCGCCGAGCCCGGCTGGCGGGATCGGTCGGCGGCGTGTGCGCCAGCGCCTGGCCCATCAGTCCAGCAGCCGCATCGGGGGCTCCTCGCCGGCTGGCACGCCCAGCGGCCTGCTCGAGGGCCGCCGCCACCGCTTCGTCGGCGGTGTCGGTCGACAGGGCGAGGTGTCGCGCGCGTTCCTCCTCGTCCATCGCCTCAGCCGCGAGCCGACCGTGCATCGCGCGCCGTCGCGCGGGCGAGGCCGCGTCGTAGACGACGGAGGCCATCGATGGGTGCCCGAAGCGCAGCCGGCCGTGATCGCGCTCGATGATCCCGGCTGCTTCGGCCGGAGCAAGGAGCGTCTCGGCGTCCGTTATCGAGAGGGCACGGGCGACCGTCTCGATGTCCGGATCGGCCGACGCCGCCAGCGCCAGCAGCGCCTCGCGCGTGGCTGCCGACAGGCGCGCGATTCGCCGGCCAAGGAGCTTGCGCAGCGATCCTGGTACTGGTAGCGGCGCACCCGACACGAGCGGCTCACCGGACTCGACCAACGCTCGAGCGATCTCCAGCGCGACCAAGGGGTTGCCGCGCGATCCGTTCGCCAGCCTGACCAGCGTGGGTCGCGGGAAGTGTCGGTCCAACCGGGAGGCGAACAGGTGATGGAGTGCGGCGAGGCTCAACGGCGCGAGATCGAGGATCACGGGTGGAACGGCGGCCGCCCGCTGAAGCGCATCGGCTAACGGCGCCGCCTCCCCGGCGCGGACCGCCAGGGCGAACCGGACACCGCGGTCGACCGCCCGACGCAGAGCGGATCCGAGAACGCGCGCACTCGGCGCGTCGATCCACTGGGCGTCATCGATGGCGATGACGACCGGGTTGACGCGCGAGATCGATGTGATGAGCGTGACCAAGGCCATGGAGACGGCCAGCGGATCGGCTGGTAAGCCGACCGCTCGGAGTAGTGCGACGTCGAGTGCGGTCCGTTGCGGACCGGGCAGCATGTCCAGGGCAGCATCCGGGATGCCGGCCACGAGGTCGCCCAGCACGGCGAAGGATGATCGGGTCTCGGACTCCGCCGGCTGTGCTGTGAGCACGGTGCTGCTGCCCGCTCTGGCGGCGGCGACGAGATGCCGCCACAGGATCGTCTTGCCCATGCCTGCGTCGCCACGCAGGAGCAGGCCCGAGGCCTCCGTGGTCGGGTCGAGGAACACCGAGATGGCCTCCAGCTCGGTGCTTCGCCCGATGATCTCCGGCAGGGAGCTCATGCGACGAGCTGAACCAGGCCCTTTCTCCTCCCTAGCGCTCTATCACGCAGCTTGACAGGTGGCGCGGAACCAACGCTTGCCTGGCCATGGCAGATCAAGGGGCGGCGAGTCATCTCGCCGCCGCCTGGAGGCACCGAAAAGTACGGCTAGCCATGTGACCTAAGTCCCCCAGACCGTTATGCTGGCATGGTCGGCCTCCCAGACCGACCACCATACGAGGTCCCAAGATGATGGACGGTTGGCTTACCCGATCGATTCGCGCCGCAGGCGCGCTGGCGATGGCCGCCACGATGACACTACTGCTCACGTTCAGCGCCAGTGCGGCGGATGATTGCTCGGTCAACGTGGCGCCCAGAGAGGGCCCGCCAGAGACAGAGTTCGTATTCACCGGCGCCGGTGCGGAGCTCGCCACACTGACGTTCACGCAGGCAGGCGAGGATCCTCGCGAAGCAGCGCTCGAGGATGGTGAGACCGAATTGCGGCTGCTCGCGACCGAGGATGATGCTGGTCGGTGGAACGTCGCCGCTACCTTCCGCGACAGCGACTGCACCGCTGAGACGACCATCATGGTCACCCTCCCGCCAACGTCGGCGGTGGAAGAGCTGGCAGCTGCTAATACGTCGCTCGCCATAGCAGCGATGGCCCTCATCTTCGTCTTCATGTCGGCACTGGCGGTGCTCGATCCGCGTCGGCGGGTGGCACGCTCCTAGCGCCGCACACCCGACAGCCTCCGCGGTCAAGGCAGCGCGGCGTGCGCCAGCCGCAACAGCAGCCCATCATCCGAAACTACCCGGCGCGTGATCGTCGCTCCGCGGAGATCGCCTATCGATCGGATGCCGAACGAGCCGCCGGATCCGCCTGGTTCCCGGTGGCTCATCGCTGGACGGAAGGGTGGAGCGGCGCGACCCTGTCGGTCGTGTTCGAATACCGCGGCGCCACAGCCTCACCGCTGACTGCTGATGCTCCGCCAGTCGCCACCGCCGCCGTCGCCTCGCGGCCACCAGCCACGGCTGCTCAGAGACACGCCCGTTCGACGATGACGGCCATCGACCTGCATTGCGCCGGCGAGCCTCTGCGCCTGTTACGCAGCGGCTTTCCGGAGGTCCCTGTCGCGGCCATCCTCGAACGGCGCAGATGGGTGAAGGAGCACGCTGACCTGTATCGCCGCGTTGCCATGTTCGAGCCACGCGGCCACAGGGACATGTATGGCGCCATCCTCATGCCGCCTTACCGGCCCGATGCCGACGTAGCCGTGCTGTTCATGCACAACGAGGGCTTCAGCTCGATGTGCGGCCACGGCATCATCGCGCTCACTACGGGGCTCATCGAGGAACGCCTCTATCCGGCCGCGGTGCCTGAGACGATCATCCGCTTCGAGACGCCGGCCGGCCTGGTCACTGCCCGGGCGCGGGTCCAAGCGGCCTCGTGGGGTGGACCGGAGGTCGAAACGGTCCGCTTCACCAACGTCCCGGCCTACCTGGCCGGACGCGACATCCCGCTACGGCCTGCCGCGCTGGAGCTGCCCGACGGGCCTGGTGACGCAGGGGTCGTCAAGGCCGATCTCGGTTTCGGCGGCGCTTACTACGGCATAGTCCGGGCCGCCGATCTGGGATTGAGAGTGGTGCCCGGGGAGATCGACCGACTCACGCATGCCGGAGCCATCATCACCGAGCTACTGCGGGCAGGCCCGCGGCCGGTGCACCCGACCGATCCGGAACTCGGTTTCATCTACGGCACGATCATCGTCGATGAGGTGCCTGCCAGCTCGCCGGATGGCATGGCCCGGGAGGCCGATCTTCGCAACGTCACCATCTTCGCGGATGCGGAGGTGGACCGCTCGCCGTGTGGGTCGGGCACCAGCGCCCTGCTGGCGCAGCGTCTGGCCCGAGGTCTGCTCGCGCCGGGCAAGGACCTGGTCAACGCGTCCATCACTGGCCAGACGTTCACGGCACGTGTGGAGGGTGACACCTTGCTCGGCGCCCAGGAGGCGGTCGAGACGAGTGTGGAGGGGCGCGCCTTCGTGACCGGCCATCCGACCTTCACGGTCGACGATCGCGACCCGCTGGGAAACGGCTTCCTGCTCCGCTAGCTTTCTGGGGATGCATGCAACCATCAGGGCCATGGAGGGGTTCTGAGGAGCGTGTGCATCGACTGCCCGCGGGCGCTTGCCAACGACCTGATGGGCTCCTTCCCGACGCTCGTGAGCCACCACCAGGACCTCGTCTATGGCTTGGCGCGACGTTATTCACGAGACGCATCGGATGCTGAGGATCTGGCCCAGGAGACCTTCCTGCGCGCCTATCGCGCACTTCGGGGTTTCGAGCCTGAGCGGACACTCGCCCTCCATCTTCGCGGCTGGCTGGCCCGCATCACGCTCAACCTCGCCCGCAACCGAGCGCGCAAACGACAGGTCGCCACCGCTGCCCTGGAGGCCATGATGGAGCGACCGGACGCAGAGGCGCTGGGGCCGGCCGGCTCAACGGAGGAGCGTGAGTCGATGCGGATGTGGCGACGACTCCTTGCTGCGTTACCTGGACCGCAGCGGGCGGCGGTCGGCTTGCGACACGTCGACGGTTTGAGCTATCCAGAGGTGGCGATCGCGCTCGACCGGCCCATCGGGACCGTCAAATCGGACGTCCATCGTGGGGTGCGGACGCTCCGCCGAGCCTACGAGGCCGAGATCAGGGACACCCGAGAGCCGGATAGCCAGGCAGGTACCAGTGAGCTGGCGTGGCCGATGGCCGTGGTCCGCTCGATGACCGAGGTCGGCACGCGATGAAGGAGGCACGAGCGGTGATGATGGGACTCAGATCGATGCGCGAGGTCGCGCCGCCAGGACTGCAGGTACAAGTGCTCAAGTCCCTGGCGCCAGCGGACTCATATGCCGAGATGGCCACGCCGCTGTGGCCTCTGTTGGTGGCCTGGGGGCCGAATGGGGTCAGCGCCGTCGAGCGCGCTGACCAGTCGATCAGGTTCGAGGTCGACTATCTGGCCCGGACCGGCCGCCCGGTCGGCAAGGTCGCCAAGGTACCGGCCTCGATCGCGAGGGCCGTCGGGAAGAGGATGAGCGGTCATCTCGTCGCGGGGCCGCCGGTCGATCTGTCCGGTCTCAACGACTTCCAGCGGCGGGTGCTGGCCAAGACGATGGAGATCCCGCATGGCGAGGTACGACCGTATTCGTGGGTAGCTGATGAGATCGGGCATCCCAGGGCCCAGCGGGCGGTCGGGACGGCGCTCGCCCATAACCCCATCCCGTTCATCATCCCGTGTCATCGGGTCGTCAGGAGCGACGGCCACATCGGCCACTACGGGGCGGGCGGACCGCAGGCGAAGCGCGCGGTGCTGGCCTGGGAGGGAGTGGACCCAGACGGCCTCGAGCGGCTGGCCGAGCGTGGTGTGCGCTACGTCGGCAGCGACACGAACGATGTCTTCTGTTTCCCGACCTGCCGCAACGCGCGCCGCATAGCTGATGCTCACCGAGTGGTGTTCCGGAACGTTGATGACGCCAGGTCGATGGGCTACCGAGCCTGCCGGGCATGCCGTCCAGCGCCGGAGTCACGGGTGGCGGTGGCGTAGACGATGGGTGGGCGCCAGCGGAAGGCTTCCGCCGCGAGGTCAGCCAATCGCTCTCGCGCCCGGGACTCCAGGGCTTCGGCCATCGCGTCGTCGAGCTGGTCGAGAAGGCCGATCTCGTCATAACCGACCTTGTAGGCAAGATAGTCGTCACGGTCCCAGAGGTGGTCCAGCCGCTCGCGTTCCGTTCGAACGCCACGGAAACCGGCGCGGCGTAGCTCATCGGCTGCCGAACGAAGGGAGCGAACGTCTCCAGCACGGATCTCTTCTTCGTACTCGGCCTCCTCGATGGCCAGGTCGTAGACGGCTTCATCGAACTCCATGGCCGGCGTGAATCCATCGCGCCCAGCCATCCAGGTCACGTAGGCCAGCTGCCCGCCGGGTCGAGTCACCCGATGGAGTTCGCGCAGCACCTGTTCGCGATCGGCCACCAGCTGGAGCACGAAGCTCGAGATGACCAGGTCGACCGAGGCGGTCGACACCGGCAGGGAGTCAGCCTCAGCGAGGACCCAATCGATGGCGCTGGCCTGCGCGGCGGGCAGCGATCCGCCAGCCCGGCGACAAGCAACGTCGAGCATGCCGGCTGAGGCGTCAACGGCCGTGACCGCGATCATCGGCCATCGTTGGGCGGCCTCGATGGCCAGCGCTCCCGTACCGGTCCCGAGGTCGAGCACGCGCAGCGAGCGCGCGGGCTGACGAAGACCGGCTACTCGGGGCTCGCAACGGTCCAGCAAGCGGCTGGCCGCCGGCGCCAGGACGGGCGCCCACCAGCGTTCATAGAGCGTAGCGTTCTGGTCGTATCGCTCGGTGATCGCCGTCATCCGCTCTCATCGTAAGGCGACTGAGCGGATGTGCCGTGGCGTCTGGGCCGGCTGGCGGCTTACGAAGTGGTGTGCCCGAGAAGGTCATTGGACGTCCCCAGCGAGACTGCGCGCCCGACCTCTACTTCTTGGTCGTGGCCTGGGTCTCAGCTACGTGGCGTCGCGGAGCGCGGCTCGAAGTACGGCTGCGGTGCATCAGTGTCTTTCAAGAGGTCATCGGGTACGGCGACGTACTCCCTGGCGGGCGGCCAACTCGGATCAGCCCGGAAGCCTGGCGACCGTGCCCTTCAAGGGCGGTGCGATGCCGGAGGTCCGGTCACGGAGGGGGCACCACGAGCGGGACCGTTGGCGCTGCGCGAGTAGGGTCCGTGGAGCGGCGCGAGTAGGGACCGTGGCGCTGCGGCGCCCATCCGGCACAAGATCGCCGCTCGCAGCGGAGACGTCCGCTGGTCCCTGTCAGAGGGGCATGACAGGGCCATGGAGCGGCGCTGGCGACCACGTTTCGTGCCGGGTGCTCAGCTGAGGGCTCT
>JACCYW010000140.1 GCA_013696275.1 Chloroflexota bacterium
GCGATGGCGTCGTCAGTCACGTGATATGCCCGCGTGGCGCCCATCGCAAGTGCCTTGCGCAGGGCGTCCAGAGCAGCCGGCGGGCCCATCGACAGCAACGAGACCTCACCGCCGTTCGCCTCAGTCAGCTTGAGTGCCTTCTCCAGGACGTATTCGTCGTTGCCGTTGGCCTCTAGCTGCGCCCGCTGGACGTGCCCGCCGGGATCGAGCCGCTCCGTTCCGACCACCGGCACAGCCTTCACCAGGACGACGATATGCAACAGCGCTCCTCCTCCCTAGATGACGACGACATCGATCGACCTGAAGCTTCGGAAGCCTACGTCCTGGGTGCAGACAGTGAGTCCATAGGCCGCGGTCGTCGCCGCTATCAGCGCGTCAGTGGTTGCTGGATGCTTGCCAGCTCGACGAGATCCCACCACCAGGCAAGCGAACTCGCCGGCCAACCTCTCGTCGATCCGGGATTCGACCTCGCGCAGCACTGCCGAGAGGTCGTTGCGCGATTCGCGTTGGGGGATCGTCCTGGAGGGCTCAGCCATGGTCGAGCCAGCGTAGCTGGATCGCTACGACGCTTGGTGCGCCAGGAGGTCGCGGGCGATGATCAAGCGCTGGATCTGCTGCGTGCCCTCGTACAGCTGGGTTATCTTGGCGTCGCGCATCATCCGCTCGACGGGGTACTCGGTGATGTAGCCGTAACCGCCCAGGACCTGAACGGCATCGGTGGTCACCGCCATGGCGGTGTCACCGGCGAAGAGCTTGCACATCGCCGCCCACCGAGCGGGATGGTTGCCGGCCTCGATCTCCGCGCACGCTGTGTACAGCAACTGACGGGCCGCTTCCGTGCGGGTGGCCATGTCGGCCAGCATGGCCGCCACCATCTGGAGCTCGCCCACCGGACGACCGAACTGCTGACGCTCCCGCGCGTAGCGCACCGCCACATCCAGCGCGCCCTGAGCGATACCGACCGCCTGCGCTGCGATGCCCGGACGGCTGCGCTCGAAGGTGCGCATGGCGATGCGCCAGCCCTCGCCGGGTTCGCCGATGCGGTTCTCGTCCGGCACTCGTACGCCAGCGAAGGACAGCTCTGCCGTGGGCGATCCCCGGATGCCCATCTTGTGTTCCAAGCGGGCGGTGGAGAAGCCGGACATCTCCTTCTCGACATAGAAGCAGGTCAGATGCCGGTACGCCTTGATGGCCTCTGGATGGCTATCGGTCTGCGCGAAGACGGCCACCAGGCCGGCCACGTTGCCATGGCTGATGAAGCGCTTCGACCCGTCGATGCGCCATCCATCGCCGTCCCTGGCGGCACGAGTACGGATGGCCGCCGCGTCCGAACCGGCACCCGCCTCCGTCAGCGCGAAGGCAGCCAGCACCTCGCCAGCGGCCAGACCCGGCAGCCATCTGGCTTTCTGGTCCTGCGTGCCTGCCATAACGAGTGGCAGGCCACCGAGCTCGTGGACGGCCAGGATGAGACCACTCGTGGCGCACACGCGACTGAGTTCCTCGATGGCGAGGCATAGCGTCAGCAGGTCACTGCCCAGACCACCATGCTCCTCTGGGAAGGGCAGCGCCAGCACATCGTGTGATCTCAGCAACTCCACGACATCCCAGGGGAATTCGGCATCGGCGTCGATCGCCGCCGCCCGCGGAGCGATCCGTTCGCCGGCCAGCTCGCGCACAGCATCACGGAGCGAGCGTTGCTCATCGGTCAGTCGAGCCGTCACGTCACACTCCCAGGACGGTCCAGCCGATGCTGCGCGCTGTCTGGGCCAACCGCAGGTCATATGTCAACAGCGGCAATGCCCCGCCTCCGACTCGACGCGCAGCCGCAAGGTGAAGCGCGTCGAGCGTCCTTACTCCCGTCCCCTCCGCCAATTCCACGGCGAGGTCGCAGGTCTGCTCGTCAAGCTCGACTACATGGCAGTGCGACCAGTCGTCGTGGAACAGATCCCGCGCCTCGCGCAACTGTTGGCCGCCAAGCACACGGGCCAAGTTGCGACGTACTTCGATGATCGTATGCCGACCGGTGACCCACGCCGGGTCGTTACTCAGGATCTCCTCGCAAACGACGCTCTCCGGCTCCTCGAAGTAGAGCTTCAGGAACGCGCTCGCGTCGACATATAGGCTCAATCGCCGCGATCCTCCGCCATCAGCTCGGCGACGGTCCGACGGACGCGATAGCGGCGACGACCGGTCCTGGCGACCTTGCCGTCACCAGGACGGATCCAACCCTCGGCGATGCCTTGCTCCAATCGGCCGCGTCCAGGCAGCGGTCCCAGCACCGCCGTCGGCTTGCCTCTGTTCGTCACCTGTATCAGTTCGCCGCGTGCAGCCTGCTCCACATACTCGGACAGACGCCTCTTCAGCTCTCGAATGCCGACTTCCATGTGGTCATCATATCAAGGGCTGGTGACCACATTGAGAGGCCCGATTGCCTGACGACACACATCGGGCTTGACCGCCTGACCAGGTATCTGATTCGGGCGGCGCAGCCCGGGCCATCTAGTGCCGGATGGGCACCCCAGCGCCACGGTCGTCGCTCGGAGTGGCCATCTGGTGCCGGGTGAGCCCCAAAGTGAGCACCCGACACGAGATG
>JACCYW010000428.1 GCA_013696275.1 Chloroflexota bacterium
CTGTCTTCCAGGCTGACCTGTTCGGCTCGCTACCGCGTGCCTCGTTCGAGGGCGAGCGGGCCGAACGGGAGCGGCCGAGTGCCAGCCCACTTCCTTCCTAGGTCTCGTGCGCCAGCTCCGCCAGCTCCGCCAGCGCCGCCAGGCCGGGGAAGCCTCGCCCGCCGCGATGGCGCGACTTGAGGGCTGCTGCGGCGTTGCCCCAGCGCAGGCAAGCCTGCAGACCCGCGCCGTCCAGGCTCGCCCGTATGAATCCGGCATCGAATGCATCGCCGGCACCGAGCGTGTCGACGGCAGTCCCTGATCGGCCGCTGTCACGCCAGTCCTGGCCGGACGCATCGACCGCCATCGCCCCGGCCGCGCCCAGCCTGATGACGGCGGTCCTGCGCCCGTCAGCCAGGGCCGTCGCGCGAGCTGCGGCATCGTCCCTGTCGGGCGCCAGTGTCATCGCCTCGACCGATGAGGCCAGGACGACCGTCGAGAGCTCGATGCAGTCGCGCACCGCTTGCCAGACCGCCTCGTCGAACTCTGTCCCATCGAGCCGCAGGTTGACGTCGAATGAACACGGCGGGCCGAGCGCGCGGGCAGCGGTCAGCGCGGCGATCAGCGCGGCCCTGCCCGGCTGCTCGACCAGGGCGACGCCCGAGACATGGACCCAGACCACCCCATCGAAGACATCGTCGGTGATCTCGCCCACCTCCAGCATCGTCTGAGCGGAGCCCCGACTGGCAGAGATCAGGGTGCGCTCGCCGTCACCGTCCACGATGGCGATGACGATCGGACTGGCCGCTCCGACCTTCAGCTGGTGCGGCACCACCTCGATCCCCTCGGCCCTCATGTCGGCCATCAGCGCTTCGCCCTCCTGGTCATCTGCGAAGCGGCCCAGGAATCTGACCTCGGTGCCCATCCGCGCCAGGTTGACCGCAGTGTTCGCAGCACTGCCGCCGGGGTGCCGCTCCGGGGCGGCACTCCAGGCGTTCCCTCCCCGTGGCGGATACTCGGCGACACGCACGATCAGATCCATCGCCACGTCGCCGACCACCAGCACGCCCGACCGCATGGTCTCATCGTAGAAGCCGCTGGCATACTCGCTCGGTGGCTTTGATGAGCGCGGCTGGACTGATCGCCCGCCTGGACAGCGGCGATCCCCGGTTGCGCCTGGCGGACGTACGCTGGTCCCTGACGGACCAGGGTCGGGGCCGACGCGACTACATGGCCGGCCACATCCCGGGCGCCTTGTTCATCGATCTCGAGGCGGACCTGAGTGCCAGGCATGGTGCGGGCCGCCATCCCCTGCCCGATCCGGTCGATCTCGCCCAGCTGCTGGGCGCTCGAGGCATCGGGTCTGAGCACACCGTGGTGGCCTACGACGATGCCGGTGGCAGCGTCGCGGCGCGGCTGTGGTGGATGCTCGACTCGCTCGGTCACACCGACGTGCATGTGCTTGACGGCGGCATCCCTGCCTACGTGGCGGCGGGCGGGCGCCTATCGACCGACCTGCCGTCGTTCGAGCCTACCCAGCTGGCACTCGCTCCCCGCTGGCGGCGCACCATCGACCGCGACGCGCTCCGGGACCGACTTGGCGAGGTGACCCTGCTGGATGCCCGGGCCGCCGAACGATATCGAGGTGAGGTCGAACCAGTCGATGCCGTCGCCGGCCACATCCCCACCGCTCGCAGCGCCCCGGCCGGGGATGATGTCTCGGTGACCGGCCACTCCCTGCCGACTGCGGTATTACGCAGGCGCTACGCTGCGCTGGGTGTCGGAACGGGCGCAGACGGTCGCCCTACCGTCGTATCCTGCGGCAGCGGGGTCACGGCGTGCAGGACCGCGCTGGCGCTTCGAGTCGCTGGTCTGTCCGATCCGCTGCTATACCCGGGTTCGTACAGCGATTGGTCGAAGGAGGGCCTGCCAGTGGTGACGACAGCCGATCAGGGTGAGCGGCGATGATCGGGCAGATGATCAAGGGGGCGATCGCCGGCGCGGCCGCCACATGGGTCATGGACCTGGTGACGACCGGGATGGTGGGAGGACAGTCTGAGTCGGACAAGAAGCGTGAACAGGCGGCCATGCCGAACGGCCAGAGTTCGATCGCGAACCTGGTCGATAAGGTCGATGCGACGCTTGGTCTGGGCCTGAGCGATGACACCAAGGGCACCGCGGGACAGGCGGTCCACTACGGCTTGGGGATAGTCCCTGGTGCACTCTATGCGATCCTGCGCCGGATCCCGCTGGTAGGCGCGGCCAACGGCATCCTCTTCGGAGCTCTCCTCTTCGCCGCCCACGACGAGTACCTGAACTCGGCGCTCGGGCTATCGGGTCCGTTCGATGCGTACCCGATGAGCACTCATGCGCGCGGTCTCGTCGGCCACATGGTCCTCGGCGCGACGACCGACTCCCTGCTCGACCTCATGGGCGGCTGACCAGCTCGACTATCGACTCCAGGCCGGCGCGCGAGCACCTTCGACCAGCAGACGCAGCCCAGCCCCGTCCACTCCTACGATCCACAGATCCGGCTCGACGAGCTGGCCGTCGAGCGGGTCGATCTCGTCAGCTCGCTCGAAACAGATGCGCCGGCCATCGCCCGAGACGGTCAGCAGGCCGGCGTACTCAGCCTCGAGGTCGGTGATCCGGGTCGTCTCGCCCGATGCCAGGTCATACACGAACAGGTTCGAGCTGCCCTCGGCCAGGATCTCGCCTTCGACCACCGAGTAGACGAAGCCCGAGCCGTCTGGCAACCAGGCCAGACCCTTGACGTAGTAGAACGATTGCTCGGAGGTGAACAGCTGCTCGGCCGGCGTGG
>JACCYW010000155.1 GCA_013696275.1 Chloroflexota bacterium
CACGCCTACGAGGACTCGACCGTCGAGTGGATCGATGCCAACACCGGCTCGCGCAAGACCGTCAAGTACCCCAGCATCTACCTCCGCGGGCGCGGTGCCACCGCCGACATCATCAGCGTCGCTGTGGCCGGGTCCGGCCAGCACCAGGACACGGGCGCCAAGGCCATCCACCTGGCACCGGACACCAAGAGCCGCATCGTCTCCAAGTCGATCTCCAAGGACGGCGGTCGGGCCACCTATCGTGGCCACGTCAAGGTCGCGCCGGGGGCCACCAACGCGGTGGCCAGCGTCCGCTGCGACGCGCTGATGCTCGACGACGTGAGCCGCAGCGACACCTACCCCTACATCGACATCCAGGAAGACGACACGGCCCTCAGCCACGAGGCGACCGTGGGCAAGATCAGCCAGGACCAGGTCTTCTATCTGATGAGCCGCGGGCTGACCGAGAACGAGGCCCAGAACCTCATCGTCCAGGGTTTCCTGGAGGTCTTCACCAAGGAACTGCCGATGGAGTACGCCATCGAGTTCAACCGGCTGGTGAAGATGGAGATGGAGGGTGCGCTCGGTTGAGCGTCGCCCCGCTGCGGCTGCCCTTCGTAAGCGAAGACCGGATCCGGCAGATCTCGCGATCGCTGGATGAGCCAGGGTGGCTCCTTCAGCAGCGTCTCACCGCGGCCGCTCGTGTCGCCGAGCTACCGGCCGAGGGCAATCAGCTCTTCACGCCCTATCACGACCTGCGAGCGGCTCGACTGGCCGAGTCCCAGCCTTACGCGGAGGTCAAGGTCTCGGGCGACTCCGAGCGAGCCGAGCTACCGGCCGGCGCCTCGGCGATGCTGGCCATTCGTGGCGACACCATCGTGGCCCGCTCCCTGGGGCCGGATGCACTGGCTGCCGGCGTGGTCATCGATACGTTCGGTGCCGTGCTCCGGGATCGCCCAGAGTTGCTCCAGGACATCCTCCAGAACGGACGGACGCTGCCGGCCGATGACGCCTTCTCTCAGGTAGCGTGCGCGCTGTGGTCACACGGTGTGCTCATCCACGTGCCAGCTGGTGTCCAGCTCGACGCGCCCATCGTCATCCGACATGACCCTGGCGAAGCTGGACGCGGCGTCATCAGCCGGACGCTGCTGACGCTCGGTGAAGGGGCCGCTGTCCGGCTGCTGGAGGAGCAGGGTCCGGGTGGCCATCCTGCCGGCCGGCTTGACGGATCGGTCGACCAGCGGCGACTCTGGTGGGGCACCATGGAGGCGGTACTGGGCGACCGCGCCTCGCTGGAGGTGGCGGGGCTCCAGGACTTCGCGCAGGACACCGTCGCGTTCGTCAATCGACAGGCGACGCTCGGCCGGAGCGCCCGGTTGCGGTGGGCGCTGGCCAGCGTCGGCGGACTGCTGCACAAGAGTCGCATCGACAACCTGTTGGTTGGACAGGGCTCCTCCGTGCAGCAGGTGGAGATCGGCTTCGGTGATGAGGCCCAGCTCTTCGACCTGACCAGCTATACCCGTCACATCGGTGAGGACACCAGCGGTGACCTCCCGAGCAAGGGCGTGTTCAGCGGTCGATCGCGGGGCTACATCAAGGGGCTGATAGAGATCCAGCGGACTGCCCGCGGGACCGACTCCTTCCTGGGCGAGTTCTCCATGCTGCTGGCGCGCAAGGCGCGCTCCGTGACCATCCCGTCCCTGGAGATCGACCAGCCGGATGTCCGCCGCGCCAGCCACGCGAGCTCCGTGGCACCCATCGATGAGACGGCCATCTTCTACCTGATGAGCCGCGGGCTGGATCGGGAGACGGCACGCAAGACCATCGTGCTTGGCTTCCTGGAGCCGGTCGTGGCACGTATCCCGCTGCCGGAGGTCGCGGAGCGGTTGCGCGACCTGCTGGCGGCGAAGTGGCCGGCCGAGGCGGCGGCCGCAGCGGCTTAGCACGGTGTCGTCCTGGGCGGTCTTCGCCGAAGTGCAGCCCGAACTCGCCGCAGCGGGCCATCAGTTGTTCCATCAATACGGGGTGGGGCTGGGGTTCCCACGATCCGGCCGGATGGTGCGCCCCGACTCCATCCGATCTGCGTCGTCATCGCGGCCGGTGGCCTGCTCTGCTTCCTTGTCCCTTCGCCCAAGCGTGATGATCTCGAGCGCGACGGGCGATACGCCCTGCACGCGTACCCACCCGAACTCACCGACGACGAGTTCTATGTCAGCGGGCGGGCGGCACTGGTAACGGATGGTGCCCGGCGCGCCGAGGTCGCGGCGGCCTATCGGAACACGGTCCAGGAGACGGACGAGCTCTTCGAGTTGTCGCTGGATCGGGCGCTACTGGCTCGCTACAAGCACCGCGGTGACTGGCCGCCGACCTACACCCGATGGCGCGCTCCCGACTCATCAGATTGACACGACATATCGTCGTCGCGGACGCTGCGGAGGTGCCCGCCGGCACGATGAAGATGGTCCAAGTCGATGGCACGGACATCCTGCTGGTCAACCTGGAGGGCACCATGCACGCCACGCAGGGCACCTGCTCGCATGAGTATTTCGAACTGGACAAGGGCTTCCTGACGGCCGACTCACTGACCTGCGCCCTGCACCTGTCGCGCTTCGATCTGCAGAGTGGTGACGCCTTGGACCCACCCGCCGAGCTACCGCTCGTGAAGTACCCTGTCACCGTCAGCGAGGGCGGGGAAGTGGTCGTGGAACTGCCGGAAGGGCCTATACCGATCAACGAGTAGGGAGGCGGTCGGTGGCTGGTGCCAAAGGAGCTGGCGAGACCGTGGCGCTCCGGGCTATAGCGCTCACGAAGCGCTACCGGCGCCGGATCTGGGCGCTTCGAGGTGTGGACC
>JACCYW010000172.1 GCA_013696275.1 Chloroflexota bacterium
GCTCGTACCCCGTCCGAGCGCGAACCTGCTGGTACGAGACCCCGGCCACTGCGCCCCTACGGAGCCTTGACCATGGAACAACGACCGAAGGGGCTTACTACCCTCGCACTCCTTGCCCTCATCATCGGCATCTTCTCGTTCGTGGCTGGTCTCGCCCTGATGTTCGGCGGCGCGCTGGGGTCCGCATTCGGAGACGCCACCGGTGGCACCATCACCGTCCTTGGCGCAGTCATGTTCGGCCTTGCCTTCGCCAGCTTCCTGCTCGGTTACGGCTTCTGGGCCATGAAGCCATGGGCTCGCGGAGCGGCTATCGTCGTCTTCACCGTGAGCATCGCCGTCAACGTCGCGACCGTCATCTTCCTGGATGCCAACGTGCTCAGCATCATCGTCCCGGTCGGCGTAGCCATCGCCGCGATGTGGTACCTCTCCCAGCCGCAGACCCGCGCCGCGCTCACTCGCTGAGGCGGGCCCGTATCGGAGCGGTCGCGGCACCGGCGCGAGCGGGGTCGGGACGGATCGTCGCTATCGCTTCCGACAGGATGTCCCCGCCGGCAGCAAGTCGATGAGCCACCGACAGCCAGGCGCGTCGAGCGGTCATCGGTGGCGGCGCTCCTCCTCCAGGATCCGCCGCACGCGCTCCTCTGTCTCGGCCCCGTGGACCACCAGTAGCGCCCAGAGCGCGGCCAGCGGCCAGCCGATGACCGTGATCCAGAGGATGAGGTTGGCGATGGCCTGCCCCTGACGGCCCACCATGGCCAGCCCGACCGGTGGCAGTAGCACTGCCAGGACATACTTCATGTCCACAGTATCGACTACTCCCGATCGTCGATCATCGGTGACCTCGGGCTATGCTCGCCGGCGTGACGGAAGAGCTCGCGCAAGAGGCCCGGGCGGATGACAGCGCGGCGACACGCGTGGATGAGCTGCGCACCTGGATCATCCGAGCGAGTCGCCTCTACTACGAGGAGGACGCGCCGGAGATCACCGACGATGAATACGATCGGCTCTTCCGGGAGCTCCAGGAGCTGGAAGAGCAGCATCCAGATCTCCGGTCGCTCGATTCACCCACCCAGCGTGTGGGTAGCGCCCCGGCCAAGGCACTCTCGGAGGTGGAGCACCGGACCCCGATGCTCAGCCTGGGCAACGCCTTCAGCATCGATGAGCTGCGCGCCTTCGATGCGCGGGTCAGACGCCTCCTGGCACTGAGCGCTGAGACGGTGAGCGAGCTTCGCTACGGGACGGAGCTCAAGATCGATGGACTGGCCGTCAGCCTGCGCTATGAGCGCGGGCGCTTCGTGCAGGGAGCCACCCGTGGCGACGGCTCGACCGGCGAGGACGTGACCCAGAACCTGCGCACCATCACGGTCATACCCGAGCGCCTCACCGAGCCGCTCGATCTGGAAGTGCGGGGCGAGGTGTACATGCCCAAGGCCGAGTTCGCGCGCATCAATGCCGAGCGCGAGGAACAGGCCCTACCGCTCTACGCGAACCCGCGCAACAGCGGTGCTGGTTCACTGCGTCAGATCGATCCAGGGGTGACCGCCGGCCGCAAGCTGGCAGCCTGGTTCTATGTGCTCATCGAACGACCTGGCGCACCGGGCGGGAATGCGCCATCAGAGCCCACCCAGAGACAATCAGAAGCGTTGGTGCGGCTGACCGAGCTGGGCTTTCCGGTCGAGCCCAATCACGCGGCCGACATGGATATGGAGGATGTCATCAGGTTCGCCGAGCACTGGCGCGAGCCGCGCCATCAGCTGCCCTACGAGACCGACGGTGTGGTCGTCAAAGTGGATCGGTTCGACTTCCAACGGCGCCTGGGCATGGTCAGTCGAGCGCCACGTTGGGCGATCGCCTACAAGTCCCCGCCCGAGCAGGCGGAGACGACGGTGGAGGACATCGTGCCGTACGTGGGTCGGACGGGCACCCTGACTCCGGTCGCCCACCTGCGCCCCGTCAAGGTGGCCGGATCGACGGTGGCAAGAGCGACGCTGCACAACCTCGATGAGGTGCGCCGCAAGGACATCCGCATCGGTGACCAGGTCCTGCTCCACAAGGCGGGTGACGTCATCCCCGAGGTGCTCCGGCCGCTGATCGCCCGACGCACCGGTCAGGAGCAGGAGTACCGGATGCCGGAGCGCTGTCCGGTGTGCGACACGCCGATCGTCCGGGATGACGGTGCGGTACGCCACTACTGCCCGAATCTGGCCTGCCCGGCCAGGGTGGGCCAGGAGTTCGGCCACTTCGCAGGGCGTGGCGGGATGGATATCGACGGCGCCGGCTGGATGGTCCTATCTCAGCTGCTGGAGCGCGGCATGGTCCGCAAGCGCGGCGACTTCTACCGTCTCAGGCTCGAACAGCTCGAGTCACTCGACCGATTCGCGCGCAAGAGTGCTGAGAATCTGATGGCATCGATCGAGCGGGCGCGGGTACGCCCACTGGCCCGCATCCTGAACTCGCTGGGCATACCCCAGGTCGGCGAACAGACGGCCATCGATCTGGCCGACTGGATGGCCCGGACATG
>JACCYW010000200.1 GCA_013696275.1 Chloroflexota bacterium
CGTTCGTACCCCGTGGCGGCGGACCATCGAGTCCGTCCGGCTCATCGTGCGCGGCCTCATGATCGCGTTGCACGTCCCAGCGACGAAGCGAAAAAGGCACACCCGTCGTGAGGCGGGGCCGCAAAGCCGAGGACCTGCTGACTGCAGGTGGCCGGGTTGCCGAAAGCGTTCATGGGGTGATCCTGTCCGCAGGGTCACTGGTTTTCGCCATCCCGCCATCCCGCCCCAGCGACCTCGAGTGCCTGCCACGAGGTCAGGAGTTCGAGCGAGATGGTACGGATCAGATCAGCTTTCCAGACGACCGATGTGATTCGAGGAGTCACTGGCCGGTTGCGCACCCGCCGGCTATCGCGGGCGGCCGTTTCCGTCGTCGCGGTCAGCATCGCGATGACCGCCCTCATACCGATCGTTTCCGCTGCCACACCGACGACGACCCTGGAGGACGACTTCCAGAGAGTCGTGCAACAGGGATGGGGAACAGCCCCTGACGGCGTCCGCTATCAGATGGCAGGTGCTGCCGCGGACTTCTCGGTCGACGGGTCCAGTGGCCTCATCACCGTGCCCACGCCCGGCACGGTCCGCGGCACGACCCTGTCCTCGGTCGTCGTGCGCGACCTTGACATGCGCTTCCAGGTCCGCACCGACCGCGTGCCAACGGGCGCCGGCCAACGTGTCTTCGCCGTCTCGCGCCGGGACCGGGCGGGCACGGAGTATCGAGCCGGCATCGACATCCGGCCCGATGGCACGTCGACACTTCTCGCCAAGCGCGTCATCGACCGCGTCCGTGTCCCCCTCGGGCCTGGCCTGGAACTGGGACGCCTGACCGATCAGCAGTCGGACTACATCTCGCTCCGCGTGCAGATCACCGGTCAGCATCCGACGAGCATCCGGGTCAAGGTATGGCCCGAGAACGAGGCCGAGCCGACACGATGGTCGTACGAGACGAGCGATGCAGGTGGCGCCCTCCAGGACGCCGGCGATGTAGGCCTCCGTGTGCGGCTGGCACCTGACACCACCAACGCCCCCGTGAACTTCCGGTTCGACAACGTGGTACTCGAATCCCAGTCGGGCGGAGATCCGGATCCGACTCCGACTCCGCGGCCGACAGCTACGCCCTCCCCCACGCCGACTGCGACACCTCGGCCAACGCCAACGCCAACGCCAACTCCCACTCCGACGCCCACTCCGACTCCATCACCGTCCAACCTGTTCCACGTCTCAACGGCAGGCTCGGACGGCAACCCAGGCACGGCCGCTTCACCCTGGCGCACCCTTCAGAAGGCTGCAGACGCGCTGCCATCCGGGGCGACCGTGCATGTCGCGGCGGGCACCTACGATGGCTTCACCATGCGGCGCTCGGGTGAGGCTGGCGCGCCCATCATCTTCGCCGGCCGTCCAGGCGACGCGCGCCCGGTCGTGGCCGGCTCTTCCTCCACGGTCCACGTCATCCGCCTGGCGGCTATCCATGACGTCGTGATCCGCGGCTTCGTGGTCCAGGGAGCGGCTGCCGACATCAGCGGCGCGGGCATCCTTATCGAGCGCTCTAGCCGCGTATCGATCACCGGCAATCTTCTGCGCGAGAATCGCAGCTACGGCGTCTTCCTGTACGACTCTACGAACATAACCGTGAATGACAACGAGGTCACCAGGAACGCAGAAGGCATCTACGTCCGTTACGGCGGCGAAGGCACCGTAATCTCCGGCAATCGTGTGCACCATCAGGATAGGTTGGTCAAGAACACCCCGGACATCCGCGGCGACGACCACGGTGCGGTGGGCATCGCCTTCGTCAAGTCGACCGGACGCATCGTCGCCCGTGACAACGAACTCTGGTCGAATCGTGCCCCGAGCTACGACTATGTCTGGGACGGCGGCGCGTTCGAGATCTACGGCGCCAGCAACGTGACCATGACCGGGAACCGGATGTGGGACAACAAGAACGTCCTCGAGACCGGGACCGACGGCACGGTGTGCGCGGACAACAGGTTCTTCCGCAACGTCGCCTACGGCGCCACGACGGCGGGCAACAGCGTGGGCATGATGCTTCGCTGCGACGAGCGGATGCTCATCGCCAACAATACCTTCTATGACCTGGATGAATGGATGTTCACGATCACGGCCACAGGCGGCACGTACGGCGGCACCATCAATGGCCTGACCATCGTGAACAATGTCCTCTTCATGCGAGATGGACGGATCTACACCATCAATAGCGCCATGCCGGACTCGGTGGTCATCGATCGCAACGTGGTGTACCGCGCCGATGGCGGCATGGTGGCATACGTTCACGGCCACGGTTCCACGGCGTCTGTGGATACCTTCAGGGCTTGGACTGGCTACGACTCGACCAGCCTGTGGACGGATCCCATGCTCAGAGGATCCGCCTCGTTCGACCTGCGGCTGGCTGCGGACAGCCCTGCGGTGGATCATGGGATGCGGCTTTCGGGCATCACCGACCCATTCCACGGCCAGGCGCCCGACGTGGGCCGACACGAGTACCCGGACTGACAGCAGCGAGCGACTGGGTACCAGCGTCGGGGGATAGCGCGGCAGCGTGTTGCGCTATCCTTGCCCGCGCTCGAGCTGATCACCGCCGACGGCATCGCCGGTCACCGCCGACGGCATCGCCGGGGTCGCGAAGTCGATGGAGGCGGATGTGCGAGGGGACCGATGATGCGAGTCACGCCGAGCCCGCCAGCCTGACGTGGCCCGTGGCATCGTAGGCATGGAGACCGCGGCAGCCCCGCCCGCTGCCCAAACCACGCCTCGCTTCACGG
>JACCYW010000075.1 GCA_013696275.1 Chloroflexota bacterium
CGACGAGAGGGTCGATCCGATGGGCCGACCAGGACCTTGCCGGCCGGCCGCCGCACCAGCGAGGCTTCGGGCTCATGTTCCAGGATCATGGCCTGTTCCCGCACCGTGATGTCGGTGACAACGTGGCCTTCGGCTTGCGCATGCGGGGTGATGCGGGCGCGGTGGTGCGTGCCCGCGTCAGCGAGGTCCTGGAGCTGGTCGGCCTGGCTGGTTTCGAGCGACGCTCGGTGGCCACCCTCTCGGGCGGTGAGCAGCAGCGGGTGGCGCTGGCCAGGACGTTGGCTCCGGCACCGGCCCTGGTGATGCTCGACGAGCCGCTCGGATCGTTGGATCGCTCCCTGCGCGAGGAGCTGCCGGGGGAACTGCGCGGCATCTTCCGCACACTCGGCGCGACCGTCCTGTATGTGACCCACGATCAGGGCGAGGCGCTCAGCATAGGCGACCGGACGGTAGTGCTTCGGGCGGGTCGAGTCGAAGCCGACGCTTCGCCGGAGGATCTGTGGATGCGCCCAGCCACACCGTTCGTGGCTCGCTTCCTGGGCCTGCGGAACGTCTCCCTTGGCTCGGTCTTCGACGGCGTGGCGAGGACACCCTGGGGGGCCGTGACGCTGACAGCTGCCATGGCCGACCCGGCCGCCGGCGCGGGCAGTAACGGCGAGCGGTGGGTGCTCCTGCGTCCGGATGCATTCCGACCGCGCCGTGGGGGAGCAGTGCGAGGCACGGTCGCGACGCGCCTGTTCCGGGGCGATCATTGGCGGCTGACGGTAGCTGTCACAGACGCTCCAGCACTGGACGTGGATGCGCGCTGGCCACACATCCCGTCGCCGGGTGAACCGATCGAGCTGGAAGTCGACCCGGCTGGCGTGGTCCTGCTGCCCAGCCCGACCAAAACGGCTGCTACGCTGACCGGGTGACGACCGATATCGCTGCCACATCCATGCCGGCAGTGGGTGACGAAGCGCCTGGTTTCACGTTGCCGGACGACACGGGCCAGCCACGACGACTGGCTGACGGTCGGGGCCGCTGGCTGGTCTTGTTCTTCTACCCCAAGGACGACACACCCGGCTGCACCAAGGAGGCGTGTGCCTTCCGTGACGCCGACGAGCGTATCCGCGCTCAGGACGCCGAGGTCTGGGGCATCAGCATCCTCGGATCAGGCAGCAAGGCAGCGTTCAAGCAGAAGTTCGGTCTGCCGTTCACGCTCCTGGCCGACGAGGACCACGCCGTCGCTGAGCGGTACGGCGCCTGGACCCGCAGGACCAACGACGGCAAGGAGTACTGGGGGGTCCAGCGGATCACCTTCCTGGTCGATCCGGACGGGCGCATCGCACGGGTCTGGCCAAAAGTCTCGCCCGATGGGCATGCCGAGGAAGTCCTGCGGGCGATCACGGAGGCCCGCGCCGCCTGATACGGTGGTCCTGAGCCCGCCCGATACACCCAGCCCGAGCCGCCTGATCGAGCCTGGGACGACGCGAGGCATCGCTCGTGGGGGGAGACGAGCGATGCCTCTACCGAATATACATCGGCACACGATTCGCGCAAGAGGTCATCTTGAACGACGAGATCCGTGATCGGCCCCCCAGCCGGCCCACTGATACCGATACCGGCGCCGAATCCGAGGCAGCCGCAGCGACCGCCACCGGGACGGCTCCAGCGGCCTCTATCGCCTCTCTGGAAGCAGCCGGAGTAGCGCACGACAGGCGTCCCGAACGGGTCATGGTCATCGTCGCCCATCCCGACGATGCCGACTTCGGCCCGGCGGCCACCATCGCCGGCTGGGTGCGGGGCGGGTCGGCGGCGCACCTCGTGTGCTGCACCAGCGGCGACGCGGGCGGTGAGGATGCACGGGCCGATCCGCTGGTCCTGGCGCGCACGCGTGAGACCGAGCAGCGGGCGGCTGCCGCGGTGGTCGGCTACGAAGAGGTCACCTTCCTGCATCGCCCCGACGGGGCGCTGGAGAACGATCTGCCCTTGCGTGAGCAACTCGTGCGGGTCATCCGCACGTTCCGCCCGGACGCGGTGTTGACGATGGATCCGACGGTACTCATCCATCAGGATGGATACATCCAGCACACCGATCACCGAGCGGCGGCCATGGCTGCCCTGGACGCTGTCTACCCGGCGGCGCGCAACCCGATGGCATTCCCCCACCTGGCGACCGACGAAGGGCTCGATGCTCACGTGGTCAAGTGGCTCTACCTCTTCTGGACCGACAAGGCCGATGTCTGGGTCGATACGACCGGGACGGTAGAGGTGCGCATAGCAGCGTTACGCGAGCACCGGAGCCAGATCCGCGAGCCGGAGGGATTGGAGAAGCGCATCCGCGAGTGGTCGGGCGAGGCTGGTCAGCTCATCGGCACGGAAGCCGCCGATGCCTTCCGGCTGGTCGACATCAGCTAAGGCGCGGCCTCGGACATCAGTATCGGCCGAACTCTGCCCCAGTCGTCCCATAGGGCGTCGAGTGCCTCGGCCCGCCGGCCCAGGAAGCCCAGCATCTGCTCCAGCTCCAAGCCGGGGGCGCATTGGCCGAGGAACTCGTCGGCCGCCACGGTGGCGCCGGAGAAGAGTGAATCGATCTGGGCGGCGGAAACCAGCCCGCGAAGTCCGCGCGCCTCGAATCCGACGTAGGCGAGCGCAAGAGCAAGGTCCGCGCTTCCGGGTCGCCGGTCGCCGGCCCAGCCCTCTGTCGCCTGGTAGTGGAAACCCATCCCGGCCAGGGCACGGACCATGGAGCGCAGATCAGAGCGATCGAAGCGTCCCCAGAACGGATGGTCGGGATCGAAGTCCAGGAAGCCATCATCGGCCGCGCAGGCCCTGACCGCGTCCACGAGCTCTTGAAGCAGCAACAGACAAGCCGTAGCGTGGCGACCGGTCTGTTCAGCCATGCTCCGT
>JACCYW010000222.1 GCA_013696275.1 Chloroflexota bacterium
ATCCTGGGCTGGGAAGCCGCCTTCGCTGGGACGAGCTGGCTGGACCTGGCACAGATGGGCAGCCTTCGCTTCGGCTCAGACCTGATGAACATCAGCGCCGACGCCACCCTGCCCGGTGCCCTTGGCAGCTTCGGGTTCGACGATGAAGGCACACCCGCCCACCCGGTCGATATCGTGCGCGAGGGCACCTGGGTGGGCGTCCTATCAGGTCGCGATTCGGCGGCGCTCGCCGGCATCCCCTCCGGCGGAGCGGTTCGTGCCGACGGCTTCGATCGCCTGCCCATGGTCCGCATGACGAACGTGGGCTTGTTGCCCGGCCAGGACAGCCTCGAGTCGATGATCGCGGCCACCGATGACGGGATCCTGATGGACACCAACCGTTCGTGGTCGATCGATGACAAGCGGCTCAACTTCCAGTTCGGCTGTGAGATCGGCTGGCAGATCAAGGGCGGCGAGCTCGGTCAGCTCCTACGCAACCCGACCTACACCGGCATCAGCCCACGCTTCTGGGGATCCATGGACATGCTCGGCGGGCCAGCGGAATGGACCTTCTGGGGCACGCCGAACTGCGGCAAGGGACAGCCGATGCAGGTAGGTCACACTGGCCACCCCGCCGTGCCGGCCAGATTCCGGGGCATCCGCGTGGGGGTCAGGGGGTGACCGGCACGGCCGCCCATTCCATCCTCGCTGAGTCGGATCCCGGCGAGCCGATGACGACCGCAGAACGGGCGCTCCGCATGGCCCACACCAGGGCGGCTGGCGCGGAGGTGGAGGTCACCGTGCGCCACGGGACGGAGGCGTTGACCCGATTCGCGAGGAGCTTCATCCACCAGAATGTGGCTCAGGAGACGAACTCGATCTCTGTACGCCTGGCCCTCGATGGTCGCAGTGCGGCAGCCAGACTGGATGGCCGGCCCGACGACGAGGCGCTTGCCCGCCTCATCGACGGGGCCCTCGAGGCTGCCCGGGTGCGACCCCTAGATCCTGACTGGCCTGGTATCGCACCGCCTGCGGAGGCGCCGCATGTCGACCACTGGGACGAGCCCACGGCGCTCGCCTCGGCGGACGATCGGGCGCGCCTGGTGGGTGGCTTCGTGGCGGCCGGCGACGGACTGGAGACTGCCGGCGCCTGTGCCACGGCTGGCTTGTCGATCGCGTTCGCGAACAGCGCCGGGCAGCGGCTCACCGGGCGCATGACGTCGGCCTCCCTGGACGGCATCTGTCGCGCTCCCGGGTCCGACGGCAGCGGCCGCGAAGCAGGCGTGAGCCTGGGCTCGATCGATGGTCGCGCTATCGGCGAGCGAGCCGCCATGAAGGCACGATCAGCGATGGATCCGACCGAACTGGGACCCGGTCGCTACGAGGTCCTCCTGGAGCCGCAGTGCGTCGCCAACATGCTCCACTTCCTGTTCGTCTATGGGTTCAACGGGCTGGCGGCGGAGGAGGGCCGCTCCTTCGTACGCCTCGGTGAGACGCAGTTCGATCCGGCCATCACGCTGCGTGACGATGTCACCGAGAGGCGAACGGTGGGCGTCGCGTTCGACGCGGAGGGCACGCCCAAGGTGCCGCTCGAAGTCGTCCAAGCAGGTGTGACCTCCGCCATCCTCCACACGCGCCGCACCGCCGCCAAGGCCAGCACGCAGAGTACAGGGCACGCGACTGCGGATGCCTGGGAGCCAGGGGCGGTCCCGGCCAACATCGTGATCGAGCCAGGCGACCGCTCACCGGAGCGACTGATCGAGGGGGTCGGGCGGGGCTTGTTGGTGACCGACTTCTGGTACACGCGCATCCTGGATCCGCGGACACAGGTGGTGACCGGGCTCACGCGCAATGGCGTCTGGCTGATCGAGGACGGGCGCATCGTGCGGCCCGTTTCGAACCTTCGATTCACGCAGTCGTTCAGCGCAGCCCTGGCGCCAGGCGCCGTGCGTGGCGTGGGCTCTGAAAGGCCGCTCATCTACGGCGGCGGCGATGGCGCCGCCCTGGTGCCAGCCTTACACCTGGCCGCCTGGAACTTCACCGGCGGAGCGCGTGGCTGAGCCGCTCCTGCCAGCCGCCAGGGAGATCCTGCCCGCCATCGTCGACATCCGTCGACGGCTCCACCGCCGGCCGGAGATCGGGCTGGCACTGCCCGAGACACAGGCC
>JACCYW010000260.1 GCA_013696275.1 Chloroflexota bacterium
CTTTCGGCGGCCCTGGAGTCGATCTACATCGGGCTATTGACGGCGGCTTACCAGCGGGCCGAGATGAGTCTTGTGTACCCCATCGCCCGGGGTGCCGCTCCGGTCATCGTGCTGCTCATCTCCGTCCTCGCCCTGAACTCGCCCGCATCACTTGCCCAGGTCGGAGGTGTCGCGCTGGTGGCCTTGGGAGTCGTCCTGGTGGGCGGTATGCGAGGGGCGGCGCGCGGATCTGACGTAGCGCTCGCGCTCGCCGTGGCGGTCGCAATCGCCAGCTACACGCTGGTCGACCAGCAGGGCGTCGCGTTCGCTGACCCCGTCACGTACGTGACGCTGATCCTCATCCCTGCCGCGCTCTTATCTGTCGCGGTCGTCACCCTGCGTGGCGGGCCTGGCCGGATCAGGCAAGCGCTCAGCCCTTCCACTGTGGTGGGAGGCATCTGCAGTGTGGCGGCCTACGGACTCGTCCTGATGGCGCTGGCCTTGGCGCCCGCGGCGAGCGTTGCTGCGACGCGCGAGGTGAGTGTCGTCATCGGCACCGGTCTGGCTGCGTTCGTACTCCACGAGCGGGTCGGCCTGGCGCGCCTCGTCGGAGCCGTCGTCGTGGTGGCCGGTGTGGCGCTCATCGTCACCGGCTGAAGCGGTTGGCTAGGAGCCCTGGCCGCGTCCGGTGCGTGCTTGAAGCTCATCGATCCGGCGCGACGCGTCGGCCTTGGTCAGGCCTTCGTCGAAAGGCTCGCCAGCCTCCCTGGACAGCGTTTCAAGGTACGAGCGCTGCGGGCCGGTCATCGGTTCGGCCCCCGTCACCCAGTCGGCCGGATCCTTCTCAGGGTTCGGCGCGGGCGTGCCAGAAGCGTTGGTGTCGGCCGAACCCCGCTCAGGGGCCCGGCCTTCTTGCTCGTCCATCTGGGCGGCGTCTCCGTCGACGACTGGTCAGGCGACCTTGTCCTGCTTGACTTCGCCGCGCCAAGCTCCGGTCTCGGAGCGGCGCTGCTCGATGAACGCCTTGAACCGCTCCAGATCGGCCTTGACCTGGCGGTCGGGTAGGCCGGCCGCGTCGCCGACGTTCTCGACGACGCCCTCGGGATCGATGTCCATCTGGACCGTCACGCGCGTCTTGCCCTCAGCCAATCGGTGGAAGGTCACGACGCCGGCGTTGTCGGCTCCCTCAGTAGATTTCCAGGCCACCCGCTGATCCGGCGTCTGCTCGGTGATCTCCGCTTTCCAACTCTTCTCGCGGCCGGCTATCCGGACGGTCCACTCCAGGTGTGTGTCATCGGTCTGACGGACGCTCTTCACCGCTGACATGAACTCAGGGAATTCCTCGAACTGGGTCCATTGGTCATAGGCGGTTCGGACGGGGACATCCACATCGATGCTCTCGGTCACGTTGGACATGCCATCTCCTTCTTTCGGTTCGTGTCTGACTTTGAGCATGGCAGTCTGTCCAGCCGATCCCGACCACTGCATCCCGATTCTCTCTTGCACCGGCATCGCATCCGGTTGCGGGCGTCACTCCGCGCCAGCCAGCAGCTCATCCAGGCGCCCACCTAGCTCCGCTCTCACGTCCGGTTCGGTGGCGGCCAGATCCTGCTGCTCCCACGGATCGTGGCCGATCTGGTAGAGCTCCTCCCGGCCGTCAGCCCACCGGATGAGCCGCCTGTCGCGAGTGCGGATGGCCGACCAGCTCGCCATCAGCATCCCGGAGTCATCACCCCAGGAGAGCGGGCTCTTGGGATGGTCCTCCAGTAGCTGCTCCCTCCCCGACCACGGTCGACCGAACAATGCCGGCGTGAAGCTTTGAGCCTGGGCCCACGGCATCACCGCACCGCCCAGCTCGGCGATGGTCGATGCCAGGTCCATCTGCGACTGCATCGCGTCCACGTGACCGGGGACGATGCCCGGACCAGCGACATGGAAGGGCAGCCGTGTCGCCCATGGCGCGTTCTTCTGCGGGTAGCCGTGGATGCCCCAGGCCATCCCGTTGTCGCTGGTCATGATCCAGATCGGATCGCGGCCAGCGAGGGCGGCCTTGGCTCGCATCGCTCCGACCATCCGATCGACCGTGAGCAGCGATTCGCACACCTTGACCAGGGGCCAGCCTTCCGGAAACGCGGCGTAGCCATAGCTCGGCGGTCGGAAGGGTGGGATATCGGCACAGCGGGCATCGCCCCTGTCCCGCACGGACACGACCGGCTCGAGATCGACCGACGATCGATGCGGCGCTGTGGGCGCCAGCCACATGAACAACGGGGCGTCGGGCGGCGCCGTCTGCAGCCAGCGGACGGCTCGCTGGCGGACCGAGTCATTCATGAAGGCGGGTCTCGTCTGCACGATATCGTTGACCCACCATTCCGATGAGCTGCCATCGGCCGTGCCAGCCTTGAACATCGCCACCCTATCCCAGCCGGGTGGAGTGTGGTCCGTCAGGAGGGCCGCCTTGTTCAGGTACTTGCCGATCTGAACGGTGTGATAGCCCACGGCGTCGAGCGCAGTCGCGATGGTCTGCGTGGCGTCGAGCCGGCGAGCGTCGAGTCGATCGACGCCGTGCCGTCGGGTGTGCTGACCGGTCAGGAAGGCTGCTCTGCCGGGGCAGCACAGGGGTGTCTCCCCGAACAGGTCCAGGGACATGCCTCCCGATGTGCCGGCTGTCGTGTCGGGCAGGAAGAGGGCCCTGATGTGCGGCAGCCGCTCCATGACCCTGATGTCGACGTCCGCTTCCGCGCCCATGTCATCGAGCATCACCACGATGATGTCCGGCGGTGCCTCCGACGGCTCGACGGCGGCTCCAGGGACTGGGCCATACAACAGCAAGGCAAGCGCCGATACGATGACCGCGAGCCTCTTCATCCGAGCCTCCTTGTCGTGCGGATCGCGAGCTACCGGCAAACCTACGCTCTGCGATGCCGGCTGCTTATGGCCATTCCGGCCGGCCCGAGCGTACTACCGACGCGCCGAAGCCCCGGTGGGAGGTCCGGGGCTTCGGGGGTCAGCGATCGTGCTGGGTGTGCCTCACGCGGCGAGCAGCGCCACCGCGAGAACTGTGATGAGCGCCGCGCCGGCCGCTGCCGCGACTCTCACGTTTGCGCGACCTGGGAAGTGAAGGGAGATCGGAGCTGCAACGCCGTCCTCCACATCTGGCCGGACAGCCAGCCGATGCCTGCGTGCCAGGCGAGCCTCGCGGTCGGCCTGCTCGATCTTCACCATCTGATAGCGTCCAAGGGGATCCATCGTCATTTCCTCCTGCTGCACTGTCCGGTCATCTCGACTTGGATGTTGTTCCGGAGTGGCAGGGACGGCCATCAAACCGGCGACGCGGGGACTGTCTATCGCAAGGGACCGTGGCTGGATGATCGGTGCCATGTGGGCCGTCGCCTGACCGACGAATCGGCAGGGCGTCTGCTGTCCGACCATGGCGCGGTTTGCGTCAGCTCCGCTCCGGCCCAGGCGGCTGCCCGGCACGCGGGCGGCGGCCCCATACCAGCACTATCGGCGGCGGCCCCGTCCCCGGGCGGCGTCCCGTACCAGCGACCCCGTCCCCGGGCGGCATCCCGTACCAGCACTACCGGTGGCG
>JACCYW010000273.1 GCA_013696275.1 Chloroflexota bacterium
AGGTAGGTCGGTACGCCGTACGGGTTTGGTGCGCCGTACTGGTTTGGTGCGCCGGACGACCCATCCGACCGAGATCCGATGCGAAGCCGTTCCTGAAGTGAGTCATGGAAGTCGTTCGCCCGGTCACGAACGTCGTCGGCCGGTCGTTTGGCCTCAGGGCTGCACCAAACGACCGAGCATCGGGCTGTGAGCGTCTGATCTCGCCGCCATGCTGCTGGTCTCCGGTGGGATGGGTCACCGGGTGAACCGGCGGCCCAGACTCAGCTCAGCTCTGCGGGCCGGCGCTACCACCGTTGAGACGGAGCGCCTCCCAGCCACCTGCTTCGGTGCGGCGGACCTCGTAGAGCGGCTGGTCATGGGTCGTCGGGCCGCGCTTGCGATGGCCGGTCCGCAGCTCGAAACGGGAGGCGTGCCAGGGACACTCGATGCAGCCGTCCACGACCCGCCCTTCAGAGAGCGGCCCACCGGCATGGGCACACACATCGTGCATCGCGTGCACGGTCTCGCCCTCGCGCACCAGGACCAGACTCTGCGCGCCTGCCTTTGCCTTGACCGGCACGCCTTCGGGGACATCGGTCACATCCAGCGGCTGCCATTTGGGCGTTCCCGAGAAGCGCCAGGCGTGGCGATTGACCATGTTGCCCAGCGAGTACACGACCTCCCCACCGATGTAGGCGCCCACGCTCACGAGCACGAAACCGATGATCGAGAGGACGATCGGCACGGTCTGGACACCACTGTTCGTGCGCAGGATCAGTGACACGATGTAAACGACCAGGGCTACCGTCATCACGGTCGAGTGCACCGTAGCCACGACGCGCGCGCGACCGTCCGTGTCGGTGTAGTCGGCGTAGCCGGTCAGCGCCGCCCCAAGCGTGGTGAGGATGCCGATGAAGAGCGCGGTGCTCGCCGCACCAGGTATGGCCAGCACATCGAAGACGATGACCAGCAGGAAGATACCTATCGGTAGGTCCGTCAGCGCGCCGTGGACCGGGTGCCCGAGCCAGCGCCCGTTGAGGAAGTCCTTCAGGAAGCGTAATGGTCCGAAGACGGCTGTCAGAAGGCGGTGGTTGAGATCACCGAGTGGGCGCGCCCAGACGCCCTGGGCGTCGATGAGTCGTGTGAAGAAGCGAGCCAGCATCCGTCACCTCAGCGTGTCCTCCGCACTGTAGCGTGTGCTGTCGTGACTATAGCGGTGCTGTCGCGCCGGTCGCGCCTATCCGGTCAGGCGACCGCCGATCGCAGGGCGGGCGACAGCGGTCCATCTCCGATCCACGAGAGGCTGGCCACGTTGAGCAGCAGGGCCTGAGCGTGGAAGATCTCTTCCTTCCCGGCGCGCAGGAAGGTGACGGTGGCGTCGGTGAAGGAGATGATCGCTCGACTGGTACGAAGACCGTGCATCGGCCTCGCCCCGGGCAGCTCGTGCAGGGCGCCGGAGATGGTGTACGGGCCGACCTGAGCGTGCGCCTCGTGGCGGACCGTCCGGATGCGGCGTCCAGCGATACCTCGGGGCACCTCTGCGACCGCGACCAACAGATCACCTCGATCCAGCTCCAGCCTCGGCACGCAGACCTCTGTGCCGTCGTCCAGACCATGCAGCGTCGCCTTCTCCACGATCAGCTCCGTTGCCTGGTCGAGCAGGTCCTTGAGTCGGTCGAACGGCAGGTCCAGCTGGCCGGTGATGATGCAGTCGGCGGCGAAGCCGTGAAAGTCGATGCGCATGACCGGCACGTTGCCATCCGCGCGGGGCGGTCGCGATCACACGAAAGTCCCAACGGGCCGGCACGCTGCGTCAGGCACGCATCCGCTCGTCCAGGGCGGTGCGCCAGCGGGTGAGTCTCACCGCCAGCAGGACCCCCAGCGCAGCCAACAGCAGCACGGCCGCAGCAGCCACGGATGACTCAAGGCTGACCTGGAATTCGCTGTAGACGACAAGCGGCAGCGTCTGGGTGGTACCGGCGAGGTTGCCGGCGAACATGATGGTCGCTCCGAACTCGCCCAGCGCCCGAGCCCAGGCGAGCACGAGCCCCGCGCCGATGGCCGGCGCGGCCAGCGGTATGGTGACCAGGCGCAATAGAGCCCACGGTCCGGCACCATCGACGCGCGCGGCGTCCTCGATCTCCGGCTCGACCGAGCTGAAACCAGCGCGCGC
>JACCYW010000283.1 GCA_013696275.1 Chloroflexota bacterium
GGCGATGACGTTCGATCGCGGCGCCTACTTCGGTCGCCGACCCCGGCTCGTGCCGGTGGAGGCCGCGGTGCATCTCGATGATGAAGATGCTGTCGACGGGACCGATGAGCTTCCGCCCCCGTCGGACCCCATGGCCGTCGCGCGGGAACTCGTGCACGAGCGCTACGCGCTCGCGTCCGGAGACCTCACCTTGCGCCATTGGCGCGGCGGCTGGTGGACCTGGGCGCTCAGCCACTGGGTGGAGCGTGAGGAACGGGCCGTCCGCAAGGAGTGCTACGCCTTCACCGAGCACGCTGTCTATCCGGCCGGGAAGGGCGTCAAGCCGTGGGAACCGACCAGGGTCAAGGTCGGCAACCTCCTGGAGGCGCTGGCCGCGGTCACGCACCTTGACGAGACGGTGGATCAGCCGTCGTGGATCGGTGGCAAGGGTGGCGGCGCCGTGGTGGGCGGCGCCGTGGTGGCCGTCGCCAACGGCCTCCTGGACCTCGGCCGAAGGCACCTGTTGCCGCACTCACCCGGCTACTGGAACCAGACCGCCGTTCCTTTCGACTTTGACCCGGAGGCACCGCCACCGGTCCGCTGGCTGTCGTTCCTGTCCGAGCTCTGGCCCGGCGACCAGGAGTCAGTCGATGCCCTGGCCGAGTGGTTCGGCTACGTCGTCTCCGGGCGCCTCGACATGCACAAGATCCTGTTGATCGTCGGCCCGACCCGCGGCGGCAAGGGCACCATCGCGCGCCTTCTCGGCAAGTGCATCGGGCCGGCCAACGTGGCAGGGCCGACCCTCTCATCGCTGTCCTATGACTTCGGGCTGGCGCCACTGCTGGGCAAGAGCCTGGCCGTCATCAGCGATGCCAGGCTCGACGCGTCGCGCGATTCGTCGGTCGTGGTGGAGAGGTTGCTGGCCATCAGCGGCGAGGACACCATCACCGTCAACCGCAAGTATCGCGAGCAGTGGACCGGCAAGCTGCCGACCAGGTTTCTCGTCATCAGCAACGAGCTGCCCCGGCTGGGCGATGCCAGCGCGACCATCGCCAACCGGTTCGTGGTGTTGCTGCTGCGGGAGTCGTGGCTGGGGCGGGAGGACCACGGCCTCGAAGCGATCCTGACGACGGAGCTGAGCGGCATCCTGAACTGGGCGCTGGCCGGGCTCGACCGACTGACGGCTCAGGACCGGTTCACCCGGCCGGCGAGCACCGACGAAGCGATCCTAGCCTTGCAGGACCTGGCCTCACCCGTGGCCGCCTTCGTCCGCGATCAGTGCGTCATCGGGACGGGCCACGAGGCGATGATCGACCTCATCTTCGGGCGCTGGAGGGAATGGGCCGAGGTCAACGGCAATCGACCCGGTTCCCGACAGACGTTCGGGAGGAACCTGCGAGCCGTCGTCCCCGGGCTGCGGGTCAGTCAACCGCGCGATGGCGACACCCGCGATCGGATGTACCAGGGCATCGGGCTGCGGGACCAAGTACAGGCCACAGTAGAACGGAGCGCGTTCCATCGCGTGCCAGAGCCTGCCGAAGGGACCGCGGAGGCGCCTGGCACGCACTGGCACGCGCTCCGCCCCATTGTGGACGGTATTCAAGCCGATACCCCAGACGACGATAAGCCCGTCACCGTCGAGTGCGTCGACTACCCGGCGCACCGCGATCAGCATCGCCGCGTCGACGGCGCCTGGACGTGCGGCGCGTGTGCCGCATGACCGCGCAGTCTCCCGGTCCGACTGAAGCGCCGCGCACCGGGGAGGACTTGGGGGGAGGGGGTTTCGCGAAGGACTTCGCCGCTTATGCGCTGAGCCGGCGGCCGCGCTCGCCCCGCGTACGGGCTGGGGACTCCTAAAGATCATGGCCGCAGCACCTCCGAAGCTCCCGTCCGAGCGCCGCCGACGCAACGTACCTGTCCGTGGTGAGTGGCAGCCTGGAGCGACCAAGGCGGGCGGACTGCTGGTCGATCCGCACGACGCAGTGACCGCAGGGCCGAAGGTGCCGGCGGAGCGGGTGGTAGCCGCAGTGCCTGAGGCGGGAGTCACCTACGCCGAGCTGGGCAGGGCTATCGGCGTCTCGAAGGACACAGCGACCCGGTACGTCAAGACGC
>JACCYW010000307.1 GCA_013696275.1 Chloroflexota bacterium
TCCTGGTCGTCGAAGAGCGGCTGTCCCGTCTCCCGGTAAAGCCCGACCGCGCCCCAGACGTGACCCGCCTGCGTGCGCAGGCCCGCGATTATCTCCTGATCCCCGCCCAAGGCGATGTTCGCCTGCCAGCGCGGGCTCCCGGTCGGGTCGCCGCCCGTCGCGTCGTGCAGGGTCGAGATCCCGCGCTCGGAGCGCGCGACATCAGCGAGCTTGTTGACGTCGTCCTTGTAGTACTCCCGCATCAGCCATTGAGGCGGGAGCTCGGGCACGCCTTCGTGGAAGTGGCTCGTGACCAGCAGGGAGGCGGGATCGAGCGTGTACCAGCACGGCGCCAAGTAGTAGGGAACGGCGCTCGCGAGGGCCTCGGTGGACTCCCGCCAGAAGCTCACGAGGTCGAGGCCCTGCCCGGCCAGCCGGGCGATTTTGTTCCGAGCCCTCTGCCTCGCGTCCACGCTCATCCGAGAACTCTACGCGCATCCGGCCGCGCCATGAAATGCCAGCTTTCTGGTATGGGCAGACCTCGCTGCGCCACGTAGCTTCGGTCGTGAGCAACGGACGGCACGGGAGGAACAATGAACGACAAGAAGGAAGTCACCAAGGCTGCGCGGGTTCTGGGTCCGAAGGATGGAGTGGTCATGGGGGGCACGGGCGCCCGTAGCGACCGGTTCATGATCGACGGCAAGGAATCTGGCGGCGGCTTCGCGCTCATCGAGCACACTGTGCCGCCTCACGTGCTGGCCGGTCCGCTGCACCGCCATGCCCGGGAGGACGAGTACAGCTTCGTGCTCGAGGGCCAATTGGGGGCGCTGCTAGGGGAGGAAGAGGTCGTCGCCCAAGCCGGCGATCTGGTCTTCAAGCCCCGCAATCAGTGGCACACGTTCTGGAACCCGGGCGACGTGCCCACGCGCATCCTCGAAATCATCTCGCCCGCTGGCCTGGAGGAGTTCTTTCGCGAGCTCGGCGCCCTCGAGGGCAAATTCGATCCGGCGACGCTCCCGGCATTCGCGGCTCGCTACGGCGCGGAAGTCGATTTTGAGCGCACGTTTTCGATTGTTGAGCGGCACCGGCTGAAGTTCTAGGCACCTTCATGCTTGCTGGAGCGCGGACGCCGGAGGAACTCGAGACAATGTTGGAGGACGCGTTCCTGCTTCGGGCCGACCACGCGCTGGCCGAGCTCTTCGAAGTCGGAGCCGTGCTGGTGATCGACGGCGGAGTCGAGGAAGCGCGCGGCGGCGTGGAGATCGCCCGGCTGGCCGCCGAGATGTGGCGTGGTGACCGCACGTACCTGGCGGATCCAGGACGGGTCCTTCAGGTTCACGACACTGCCCTCGTTCTGGCGCGGGGCGGCATCAACGTCGTACGCCGCGGCGAGGATGGGTCGTGGCGCTACGCGATCTCGCTCCTGCAATTTGACGCGACGTCGCGATAGGGCAGTCCCTGGCCAAGGGGCTCAATTGGCCGTCCACTACGAGGTGGTCCTGATGGCCTCGAAGAACAGGATCAGCACCGCGAACGCCAGCAGCCCCCACCACGAGTGTCGTCGCAGCCCAGGCCGCAAGATGGAGGCGAGCAACGCGTACGTAGCGTACGAGCCGAACAGGAAAATCACCTTCAAGAGTGCCTCAGGCCCTGTGCGCTTCGAAGCGTCGTACCTTTTCGAGTCCACGGCGGGAGGAACCAAGCTCACCTCCAGGATCGAGATGCAGGCGGCGGGCATATTTGGCCTTGTGGGGCCACTGATTGCCGCAGGCCTGAGACGGGAGATGAAGGCCGCATTCGGCGCTCTAGCCGCAGCCACCCGAACCGGTAAGCGTCACCACCCGGGCATCCGCGAGCAGGTCGGCCACCTTCGCGCGTTCACGCTCGCGGCCGATAAACGCCGCGACCCCAACCGGCAGCCCGCTCTGCATCGCCATGGACTCCACCATCGCCATGGAACCCCACCCTGCCGATCGTACTCGCACGGCATCACATGCGCCGGTGCACTGCCTCGGAGGCGCGAAGAGGGGGTCTGCCGATCATCCAGCAAGCTCGTCGGACGCGCCCATCCAATTCGGTGATGGCGTCGGTTACCGGATGTCTGGCGGGTTCACTGTCGAAGCTGATCGATTGAACGACTGCTTCGAGCGCGGCGCGGTCCGCGTCCGAGGCACCGGGGAAGTCGACGGCGTAGACAATGGGCCGCGTACCGTGCACGTCGAGGATCGTTATGACGGCGTGCTCACTCCGGCGTGGGCGGTTGCTCAGGTGATGAGCGTGGTTATACTTGTGGTATGAAGACTGCCGTCTCGGTACCCGATGATCTGTTCAAGCGAGTGGACCGCTTGGCCCGCGGCTCCGGGCGGTCGCGCAGCGAGGTTTATGCCGCCGCGCTCCGCGAATACGTCAGCCGGCATGCTCCCGACGAGATCACCCAGCGGCTCGACGCCGTGGTCGACGATCTCCAGGACGAGGCCCCGGCGGGAGACGGCTTTGGGCAGGCCGCCGCTCGTCGCGTCCTGGAGTCGACGGAGTGGTGATCTCTCAGGGCGACGTATGGTGGGCGGACCTCCCCGAACCAGCAGGCGCCGGCCCCGGCTTCCGCCGACCGGTGGTCGTCGTCCAAGGCGATACGTTCAATCAGAGCGCACTCCAGACCGTGGTTTGTGTGGCGTTGACCAGCAACATCCGCTGGGCCGACGCTCCCGGTAACGTGCTGCTTACGGCCCGCGCGACCGGTCTGCCGCGCGACTCAGTGGCGAACGTCTCCCAGATTGTGACCCTCGATCGAGCGACCCTGACTGATCGGGTTGGCCGGGTGTCACGCTCGAAGCTGGAGCTTGTTCTCGGCGGGATCGAGCTCATGCTGGGGCGTCCCTGACGGTCGCAACGGTGTGCTTGCGGCGATTCCGATATCCGGCTGAAGCACCCTTATTAGCACCCTTATGGAATCGCACCATGCTTCCCAGAGCGACTCAAACGTGCTCAATCGACCCAGGCTGGATCGGATGACGTTGGAATCTTGCGCATCCGGTATGCGGTACCAATCCACCACAATATATGGTGGTGGTGCGCTCGCCTCTCCCCAGATGTTGTGGTTTTCACCGAGCCGCACAGGCATCTCGCCGGGCTTCGCAGCGCGGTCACGGGCCATCGGCCGGCTGAGCGCTCGGCGGCCTCACACCCGCCCGGTCCCCGCCCGCTCGGCGGCGCATGCACGGAGAGGGTGGTCGAGGCAGGCTACGCCTCGTCGTCGCCCAGGAACCGGGCGAGGATCGGATTGACGATGTCGGGCCGACGGATATCGGGCCGGTGCCCGAGGTCGTCGAGGAGCACGAGGCGCGCACCCGGGATCCCGGCCGCGACCGCCTTGATCGACGCCAGCTTCGAGGGTCCGATCGGCCGCGCCGTGGATGATGAGCGTCGGGCAGCGGACATCCTTGAGATGGCGCGGTGCCTCGCCCCAGTCGAGCTCGGCCGACTGCTGGAGCAACATCGCATGGTCGGCCTCGAGCGCGATGCCCACCACCTCGTCGATCGTCGCCTGTGAGTCCGGTTCGGAGAACACCTCGCCGATGAACCATCGCACGAAGGCCGGATAGTCGGTTCGCCAATCTGGCGCGCTTGACCTAACGGAGCCGTCGTCGTCGCTCGATTCGGTCGGAGCCCTCAACACCCCCGTCGTCCGTGCCACCCACGCTCATCGGAGGTGCGATGAGCACCATTCGGGCGACCCGGTCCGGGTGGCGTGTGGCAAGCAGGACGGCGACATGCGTGCCGAGCGAACCGGCCACGATGGAGGCGGCCGCAGTTTGGCTGGCATCGAGAACGGCCATCGCGTCCGCCACGTGGTCGTCGAACTGATAGCCGTCCCTTGGGTGCCCGCTCGAGCCGGAACCACGCGCGTCAAAGGTGAGGAGCCGAAAGCGATCACGCAGGCCCTCGACCTGGTGACGCAGGACCCGCGAATCCACGAAATTCCAGGTCGGGATGAAGAGGATCGAGCGCGGGCCGTCGCCATAGCGACGCCAGCCGATCCTGACGCCGTTACTGTCGGCGATCCCGACCTCATCCGGGACGGGTTGGCGGATCTCGAACACGTCAGTCTCTTTCCGGCTCCGGAGCTGCAGGGCCAGGCATTGTCGATGGTTCGATGCGTCACTGTACGTTGCCCAAGGATCGGTCCGAGGTAAGGTCCGCCCAGGTCTCGAAGCTCTGGGGCGTCCTCATGGGTAACCAGCCATGATTCACTGAATGGCTTCGAAGCGCAGGAAAAAGGCGCGTAGCGCCAATGGCGACGTGGTCGACGACCTCGGCGTCTCGAGGAGGCTGGCGTGGTGCGCGGATACCGGGCGGAAGTCGATTCGCAGCGACTTGGCTATACGCTGACGGCGATCATCCGCATCCGACCCGCACAGGGTCAGCTGCGATCCGTGGCCGAGCTCGTGCAGCAGACCCCGAGATCATAGAGTGTATTCGCGTCACCGGCGATGACTGCTACATCGCCACGGCCCATCTGCGTGACGTAGCCACCTCGAGACCGTCATCGATCGATTCACACCGCTGGGTCAGACGACGACTTCCATCGTCCAGTCATCGCCCGTGCGCGGCCGAGGGCTGACGCTTCCGGCCGCGGCCGCAGACGGGTTACCCGACCGACGGACTCAGCTACCAGCTGGCGGAGCACCGCCGTGGGCCCAGGCTAGGCCTCTCTTACGGCCAACCGGCTCTCGCTGCGGGCGCCCCGAGCATCAGCACCTGGCCGGTTCGTGCCGCGTCTGCCATCTCCTCGGCACCACCCCACTCGTTGGCCACCACGAACAGGGTCCTGCCGTCCGCCCCGCCGAGCATGCAGGCGAAGCCGCCGCGATCAAGATCGATCGTCTGCAACACCTCACCACCCTCGCGCACGCGCACGCAGCGCTGGTTGGGGACATCCGCGTACCAGACAGCGCCCTCAGCGTCGAGGCAGATGCCGTCCGGCACGCCGTCACCCAAGTCGGCCCACACCCGCCGATTCGAAAGGCCGCCGTCCGCGGCGATTTCGAACGAGGTGAGCCTGTGGCCGTATGACTCAGCCACGATCAAGGCCGAGTCGTCCGGTGTCACGACCATGCCATTGGGGAACTCGACTTCGTCGGCTACCTGGCGCGCAGCGCCGCCAGGAGTGACCAGCGCGATGAAGCCCGGGCCGACCTCGCCCTCCGGAAAGTCGAAGCCGATGTTGTTGACATAGGCATTGCCGCGACCGTCCACGACGATCTCGTTCAAGGGATGCTCAGACATGCCGGTCAGGTCGGCATGGGTCACCAGCGACCCGTCCGGCTCCCTGCGCAGCAGCAGTCGATCGCGACCTGAGACGATGAGCAGGCGCCCATCGGGCAGCCAGTCGATGGAGAACGGAAGGGACGCCATCTGGACCATCACGTTGCGCTCGCCCGCGAGGTCGACGGCAAGGATCTCCTGTGCGCCCCAGTCAGACAACCAGAGACGGTCCTGGTGCCAACGTGGTGACTCCCCCATCACCAGATCGGTGATCAGGATGCGCGGTGCAACAGGACCCTGGAAGTTCATCGCTTCTCCTCAGCCTGGCTCAGGTCACCTTGTAGGATCTGGGCTGCTGGCGGGCCCTGCCGACGAGAGGCTGCGGGCGCTCCAAGGGATCGGCGGCCGGTCTGCAGCACCGCCGATCGATGGGAGGCTAACATCGATGGGAGCCTGGGATCGGCCATTACTCGGGTGCACCGTCTGGTCGATTCGTGGAGGGGCACGACCACCTCGGATGAAGGCGCGACAGCCGACCGCGGACCCGCTGCCGCGTGATGCTTGAAGACCCTGCTCTCGATATCGGCCGCATCTCGGCATGCTTGTCGGATTCTTATGGACTGCGCTTGCGCGCGCTTCGGTTCATCCCGAGCTATGACCCCCAGGCCGCGACGTACCAGGCCAGCGCCGCCGACGGCGACTATCTCCTCAAGATGCGATTCGGTCCGCTGAACGAACCCGCCCTGCGCATTCCGCGCGCTCTGCTGGACGCCGGTGTGACGGGTGTCCTGGCGCCGCTGCGGACCCGCGATGGCGGCCTGTGGGCTGGTCTGGACGATCGGAGCGTGGTCGTCTTCCCGTTCGTGGCCGGCACGAACGCGACCAGGGTCGGCCTCACCGATGACCAATGGCGCGGGTTCGGATCCGCCCTCCGATCCATCCACGACAGCGGACTGGGTGAGCGCTTCCGCGACCTGTTGGCGGTCGAGACTTTCACCCTGCCCTCGGCCCGACTGGTCCGAGATGTGCTTGCCCTCGTCGAAGGCGACGTGGTCGGAGGTCCGGCGGCGGCCAGGTTCGCGGCGTTCTGGCGCCACAACGCCACCCGCATCCGGGGCATCCTGGGCCGGGCAGAGGCGCTTGCAGCGGACCTCCGCGGGCGACGGTTCGAGCTGGTGTTGTGTCACGCCGATATCCACTCCGAGAACATCCTGGTGAGTGAGGATGGCCGGCTGTACTACGTCGATTGGGATGGACCGATGATCGCGCCTCGGGAGCGCGATCTGCTCTTCGTCATCGGCTCAAGGATCGCTCGGGAGGTCCGACCGAGAGAGGAGTCGCTCTTCTTCCAGGGTTATGGGCGCGTCGCGATCGACCCTGAGGCGCTCGTGTACTACCGCTACGAGCGTCTCGTGGAGGACATCGGCGAGGCAGGCAAGAGCGTCTTCTTGAACCCCGCCATCGGCGAAGACACACGAGCGCAGGAGGCGGCGCTGATGCGGGGCTTCTTTGCGCCGGGCGGCGAGCTCGACACGGCCGAGAGCGTGACGCTGCATGCTCCGCAGGCTATGGCTGCGAACGGAGGACCCTGAGAGGAAGGTCAGCCGGATCGTGGCCGCGGCGCCGCAGGTCAGGTGGCGTTCGCCGCCCCTACACTCGCGGCTAGTGACCGATGAGCTGCCGCGACGCCGTCGATACGTGGTCTTGTCGGAAGGTGCCTTCGGCGGGCTCGCCAGCAAGACGGCCATGGGCGTCATCCGGTACGGCCGCGATGAGGTGGTCGCCGTGCTCGACTCCAGGCAGGCCGGCCGCAGCGTGCGCGAGTGGTTGGGCGACGCCTACGAGATCCCCATCGTGGCCGACCTGGCGGACGCGCTAGCCCGCCGGCCGGACACACTGCTCATCGGCATCGCTCCCCAGGGTGGACGGATACCGCCCGATTGGCGCCGCACGATACTGTCCGCCATCGACGCTGGCCTGGATGTGGTCTCCGGACTCCACGAGTTCATCAGCGACGACCCGGAGTTCGCGACCGCTGCCCGCACCGTCGGGGTGGAGTTGGTCGATCATCGCAAGCCGCCCGACTTCCAGGGGGTCTCCTCCGGTCGCCAGCACCGCGCCGGAACGAAAGTGATCCTCACCGTGGGGACCGACTGCGCCATCGGCAAGATGAGCGTCGCACTGGAGCTGCGGCGCGCCGCTGCGCAGGCCGGCCTGAGGGCGGTCTTCGTGGCAACGGGCCAGACCGGCATCATGATCGAAGGCTGGGGCGCGCCGGTCGATCGTCTGGTCAGCGACTTCCTGGCCGGCACCGTCGAGTGGCTGGTCGAACGAGCCGAGGGGATGGGCGATTGGATCTTCGTCGAGGGCCAGGGCTCACTCGACCACCCGGCCTATTCGGCCGTCACGCTGGGGCTGCTCCATGGGGCAACGCCTGACGCGATGATCCTGGCCCACCAGCCGGGCCGCACCGAGCACCATGGCTGGGAGGGTCGCGCTGGACCGGGCCTGAAGCCGCTGGTCCCGTTCATCAGGCTCCATGAGCAGGTGGCTGCCCTGGTTCGACCGTCACGCGTGGCTGCCGTGGCGCTCGACACGCATGAGCTGACCGAGCCACAGTCGCGGGCCGCGATCGCCAGCGTCGGCCAGGAGACAGGCCTGACCACAGACGACCCTGTCCGCTACGGTGGCGAGCGACTGATGGACGCGCTCACTCAGATGCTGCGCTGATGGAGGTGCGCAGCGAGATCCTCACGATGGCTCTGCGCGCCCCGTTCAGGATCGCCCGCGAGCATCCCGAGGATGTCGCGACGAGCGTGATCGTGGAAGTGATGTGGGGTGACCACCACGGTCTGGGCGAGGCGGCGCCGGGCGCTTACTACGGCGAGACGGCCGAGACGGTCATGGCCGTCCTGCCCATCCTTGCGGCTGCCGTGGAAGAGGCAGGCGAGCCACCGCTGGCCATCGCCGGTGCGCGCCGCTGGCTCATGACGGCGGATGCCGCGATGGAGTCCGCGATAGGCCGGAACTGGGCGGCCAAGGCGGCCCTGGACATCGCGTTGCATGACCTGCTGGCCAGGCGGGCGAGCATCCCGGTGTACGAGCTGTTGGGTACGTCCGCGGTCGCTCCTCCGACCGACTTCTCCATCGGCATCGACGACCCAGCCGACGTCGCCCGAAGGGCAGCTCGTGCCGCGTCGTTTCCAGCGCTCAAGATAAAGGTGGGCGGACCTGCCGATGTGGAGACCCTGCGCCGCGTTCGGGAGGCATATGACGGTCCGATCCGCGTCGATGCCAATACCGGGTGGCAGCCAGAAGGCGCCGCGGCGATGCTGCCCGAGCTCGTCGCACTGGGTGTCGAGTTGATCGAACAGCCGTTCCCGGCGCACCGGCTGGATCAGCTCGCCTGGCTCCAGGAGCGCACCGAGCTGCCCATCATGGCCGATGAGAGCGTCGAGACGACGGATGACCTGAATGCCCTGGTGGGCGTGGTCGCGGCGGTCAACGTGAAGCTGATGAAGTGCGGCGGGGTCGGTCCTGCACTGCGCATGCTTGAGCGCGCCAGGGAACTTGGCTTCCGCTCGATGATCGGCTGCATGGTCGAGACGAGCGTGGGCATGGCGGCCAGCGCCTCCGTCGCCGCGCTGGCTGAGTGGGTCGATCTGGACGGCAACCTGCTGCTGGCGAGGGACCCATTCCGTGGCCTCGAGTTGGGTAGCGACAAGCGCTGGCAGCTCACAGGCGGGCCGGGACTCGGTGTCACACGGATCCGATCGGCGCCTGTGGATGGATCTGTGGATGGATCTGTGGACGGTATCGACCCCTGAGGATCGCTCCGCGGCCTACTATGGCGAGGTCATCCAGGTACGGTCGAGAGTGCCTGATAACGAAGGTGGGAGAGGGTGTCGATAGAGTCTGTGGGTCGCGGGTCGGCCTATCTTGGAGGGGTGCAGGGGTCCGTCAAGGAGGCCGTCGCTGATGAGCCCCCGTCGGTCGAGGGGTTCATCCGTTTCTGTCATGAGCGGAGCGGAGAAGACTGGCCGCGCTTGTACGATGTGATGTGCGTGGCGGCTGCCCGCGGCGCCTTCAGAGGCATGGCCTATGAGCAACTATCGGAGATGGGCATCAGCTTCGCCCTGACCGACCTGGGCGGACTCGCCGCCCTGTCGCGGCGCATCGTCCAGGAAGGTCTCAGCGTCGAACCAGCCTGAGGCCGCGACCTGACGCCGGGATCGTCACTCGGCGCAGGGGTCGCCACTCGGCGCAGGGGTCGCCACTCGGCGCTGAGGCCCACCCGGCACCCCGATCTACGCTCGTATCCGGCGCCTCGCTAACTCCGTCTCTATCTGCCGTTCGGCCTCGACGTAGCGATCGATCTCTGTCCGCACCTGGTTGGCCTCCGGCACGTACAGGTGGACCTGTTGCTGAAGGACGTAGCTGAGGCGTCGGCTGGTCATCCGCACATGGTCGAGATTCTTCATCAGGACAAGCGGGTCCATCGCCGCCAGGTCGTCAGGGTGGTACATCTGCTGCATCGCGGGCGAGTATAGACGCCCAG
>JACCYW010000308.1 GCA_013696275.1 Chloroflexota bacterium
GTGACCACCTGGCGACCGATGTGCTGAAGGCGCTGCCGTCGGTCATCGCCGGCTAGCTGCAGCCCGGTCGATCGGAAGGCCGACCAGCAGAGGCTACCGACCCACCTCGGACGGCCGCATCCCAGGCCAGCTCCGAGGCCAGCATCCAAGGTCACGCCTCGCCAGCCGAGACCCATATGCTAGCCCGGATGGCCACTACGACCGGGACCCGATTCCTCGCTGCGCTGCGCGCTGCTGAGCCCGACCTGCGCCTCTTGACGGAGGCCACCGACACGGATGCCTATCGCTACGACGAGACGGCCTATCTCGAACCCGGCCATCCCCTGGGTGTCGTGTTCCCGACCAGCACGGCACAGGTCGCGGCCATCGTCCGACTCTGTGCTGAGCATCGGGTCCCGCTCGTCCCGCGCGGTGCCGGCAGCGGTCTGTCGGGGGGCGCGACGGCTATCGACGGGGCCTTGACGGTGGTCATGACCCAGCTGGACCGCATCCTGGAGATCGATGTCGCGAACCTGACGGCGACGGTGCAGCCCGGCGTCATCAACGCCGACTTGGGACGCGCGGCGGCGGAGCATGGCCTCTTCTACGCGCCCGATCCGGCCAGCTTCGAGTTCTGCACCATCGGCGGCAATCTGGCCGAGAACAGCGGCGGCCTGCGCTGCGTCAAATACGGCGTGACCCGCGACGCCGTACTGGGTCTGGAGGTCGTGCTCGCCGATGGCGCAGTCATCCGCAGCGGCGGCAAGAACGCGAAGGACGTCCTGGGCTACGACCTGACGCACCTCTTCATCGGGTCGGAGGGCACGCTCGGCATCATCACCGAGGCCATCCTGAGACTCCGACCCATGCCCCCGCCCATGTTGACGCTGCTGGCCTTTTTCCCTTCCGTGGCCGCTGCCGGTGAAGCCGTGGCGGCGATGACCAGCGCCGGCCTCGTGCCAGCAACCTTGGAGTTGATGGACCGCTTCACCATCGAGGCTGTGGATGCCGCCATGCGCATCGGGTTGGACACGAGCGCGGGTGCCATGCTGATGGTCGAGTCGGATCTTGGTGGCGCTGCCGCGGAAGCCGAACTCAAGGTGGCGGCCGATGCCTGTGAGGCGGCCGGCTCAACCTCCGTGCTGCGCGCTGCCGACACCACCGAGGCCGACTGGCTGCGGCAGGCCCGGCGCAAGGCGCACTGGTCGCTGGAGCAGGCGGGCGTGGCCCGGATGGATGACGTAGGCGTACCGCGCAGCCGCGTGCCCCAGATGCTGGCGGCCATCGAAAAGGTCGCCACCGCCCACAGCATGCGCATCGGGGTCTTCGGCCACGCTGGCGACGGAAACCTCCATCCGACCTACGTGATGGACCGTGACGACCTGGCAGCGGGCGCCCGGATCGAAGCGGCACGGGCCGATATCTATGCCGCGGCCCTGGCGATGGGTGGCACGGTCTCGGGCGAGCATGGGACCGGCATCGCCAAGCGAAGCTACCTGGTGCGGCAGCGCGGCGCCGATTCAGTGCGCGTGATGCGCTCGCTCAAGGACGCGCTGGATCCGCTCGGCATCCTCAACCCGGGCAAGGTCCTGGAGGTGTAGCCCCCGGCACACTTGTCGGGCTGCTCGCTGGGCGGCTGCTCGCTGGGCGGACGATCGGACCGGCGGCGCTGGGCGGCCGGACCGCGGGCGGTGGGCGGCCGGGGCTCGGCCAAGAGCTTACCGGTTCATCGTCTGGCAGCAGTCACCGTGAGCAGGAAGGTCGTCTCCAGCACGTCCACTCCACCGATGATCAGGCCGGCCACGATAGGCACGGGCGATCCCAGGAACCAGCCGGCTGAAGCGGCGAAGGCAGCGACGGCCAGGAAGCAGACGCGGATGGCCCTGATCAAGTCAGCCGGCCGGGACGTACCAGCCACTCGGTCGGCACCACGCAGCAGGAGCCACAGTCCAGCCAGGCCACAGGCAAGGCCGAGCATCCAACCGACCGGTCGCGGCGGCGTCAGGACAGCGTCCAGCACATCTGTCCGGCCAGCGACGGCCGCCAGCAGGACACAGCTGGCCCCGACAGCCAGCGCGATGGCAGCTCCCGCCTGGATGCCCACCGGCCGCGTACGCATCAGTAGAAGCGGGGGAAGCGGGCCGCCAAGCGTGGTCGAAGGTCCACGCCGACCGCCTGCGCACTGCTGTACAAGGCGTCCAACAGGTCGGCTGTACCGCCGAAGCGGAAACGATTTTCGGCCACGTACTGGCGAAGCGCGGCCCAGAAGGTCCGGGCTCCCATGTCCTCCTTGAGGCCGGCCAGGAACGTGCTGCCCTGGGTATAGATGACGTCGTACAGGCAGCCATCGTAGTAGCCGATGCCCTTGTCCAAACGGTCTCTGGCACAGCTGCGCGGACCGCCCAGGTCACCGAAGAACCAGCGGCCCAGGAACTCGGCCATCGATTCATCAGCGAAGGGTTGACCGGGCTGGTCGTTGCCCACCAGCGCGTAGAACCACTGGTGTGCGATCTCATGGACGACGAGCTCCCCGAGACGCGTCACCGAGAGGGTCGGCGACAGCCAGATGTGACCAGGCGACTCGTGAGCCACCCCGCCGGACGACTCACTGACGGTCAGTCGCGGGTATGGATACGGGCCCAGCTTGGCCTCGAAAGCGCGCAGCGCTCGTTGCGCGTGATCCAGCATCAGCGCCCGCGGCAGGGTCCGGCTGTAGACCACGATGTCCGTGTCACCGTCGAGGCTATGGCCGGCCAGGGTCTTGAAGTCAGGGGCGGCCGTGAAGT
>JACCYW010000312.1 GCA_013696275.1 Chloroflexota bacterium
CGGACGAACCTGAGCGGCACCTTCGAAGGCACCAGGCTCACCGATCAGCCTGGGGATGAAGCCCCTGACATCGTGGCCAACGCAGCTGGCAAGTCCCGCGTGGTCTTCCTGCGCGATGTGGACTTCGACTCGCCCGACCGCATCTGGCTTACGCGCGAGCAATAGCCGGTGAGGGAGGCGCTAGCAAGGCGCCCTAGCCATCGTCGGCCTGGACCGTCTCATCGTGTCGCGCGCGAGCGATTTCCGGCCGTCGAAACTGCGGACTGTGGATGACGTTCACCGGGCGGCGACCGAGCTAGCAAGTGAGCTGGATGTGTTCCTTACCTACGACATCCGCGACGCGGCGCGATCGCTCGGATTTCCGGTGGCGGTTTCCTGATCGCTTTGGGTCGACACAGGAGCTGGCGGTTGACGGAGTGAACACACAGCGCTACTTTACTCGCCATGGAGAAAGTAAAGCGCAGACGCGGATACACGCGCGTGAGTCCCAAGCACCAGGTCACCCTGCCGGTCGACGCGATGACGCGAGCTGGAGTGCGGGCAGGCGACCGATTGCGCGTCACGGCCCGCGAGACGGGTGAGATCGTGCTCGAACTGGCGGACGACCCCGTCGAGGCGTTCGCCGGTGCGCTGACGGGCATCTTCCCGGCCGGCTACCTGGACCGGATCCGCGACGAGTGGCGCTGACAGTCCTGGATGCGGGCGTCGTGATCGGACTCCTCGATCGCGATGACGCGCACCACGACGCGGCGCGGACCGCGCTTCGAGAGGCGCGAGAGCGCGGGGACGAGCTCGTATTGCCGGCGTCCGCCTACGCAGAGGTCCTCGTCGTGCCGTTCCGGCAGGGCCCACAGGCGGCCGAGACGGTCGATGCTTTCCTCGATGCGCTGACAGCGCGCGTCGAGCCTGTCACCAAAGCCATCGCGAGGGGTGCCGCGCAGCTGCGGGCGGCCCACCGGGCACTTCGACTCCCCGATGCGCTCGTCATCGCGACCGCCCTCGAAGTGCGCGCCGACCGCCTCCTGACGACCGACCGCCGTTGGCCGGACGTCGGCCTCGAAGTCACCGCGCTCTGACTGGATGCCAGACTATGGCCCAGGGCAGCAACCGATGGTCCGGCCTTAGACGGATCGATACTCCAGCTCATCCAGGTACGCGACCTCCAGGCCAGACACGGTGCCGATCCGTCGGTCGTTCGTAACGAGTGCGGACGCTCCCGCGACTCGAGCGCTCGCGAGTGGTCGCATCCGCGAGAGTGAGCGAGCCCGGTCGAACCCCATAAGGGTCAGCGCCACCATCTCGGCCGACGCCCTGGTAGGCCCCGCGCAGGCGTAGGCTCTGGCGCGGGACGGGAAGGAGTGAGAGATGGCATTCGAACCAGCGGGACTCAACGGACCGGACATCGGGCCGAGTCGGCGGCCGCAGCCGACCAGCCGGGCAAAGTACGCGGAGTTCATCGAGACCCACAACGTGGCTTGGGACCTGACATTCGGCGTCCTCGCGCTGGTGTACGTGGGCATGGACATCGTCTTCGAGAATGCGACGCCGGCGACGCTGCAACTGGTCGAGACCGTCCAGCTCGTCATCACAGGCATCTTCGCGATCGAGTTCTTCAGTCGCCTCTGGGCGGCCGTAGACCGCAGCCGTCACCTGCGGGAGCATCTGATCGATGCCGTCGCACTCCTACCGCCTGTACGCTCGCTGCGCCTCTTGAGGTTGGTGCGTTTGGTCGGCGTCGTGGCGCGATTGCACCGCGGCGGGATGAGCTTCGCGCCACTCGCTAAGCACAAGACATTCGTGACCCTGGTTGTGGCGTGGCTCACTGTCGGGCTGGTCTGCTCGCTCGCTTTGTACGCCGCGGAGCGAGGGAACAACGCGGCTATCCAGAACCCGTTCGATGCGCTGTGGTGGGCGGTCGGCTCCATCACTACCGTCGGCTCGGACCTTTTTCCGGTCACCGCCGAGGGGCGAACAGCGGCGATGGTGCTCATGGTGCTAGGCGTATTTCTGTTCTCGGCCATCACCGCGACCATCACGAGCTTTCTGCTCGCTCAACCCGCCGACGTGTCGAGCACGATCAATGGCATCGCTGCAGGCTTGCTCCACGCCGCCAGGCTCCACGACGACGGCAGGCTATCGGATGCCGAGTTCATCCTGGCCGAGGAGCGGATCCTGCGTGCACCGGGTGATGGCTCGAATGCGATCAAAGGGCCCAGACTTGATGGTGCGTAGCGACTCTTGGAT
>JACCYW010000316.1 GCA_013696275.1 Chloroflexota bacterium
AGACGGTGCTGTAGTTGTCGAACAGCAATGGCGGCGGGAACAGCTGACTGTTGAAAACGGTCGCACGATCCTTGAGGGACGCGCTGACAAGCCAGACGAACGGGAAGACGAACAAGAACGTCGCCCCTGCCAGCAGCAGCAGGAATATGGCGCGTCTGAAGGGACCGGTCAGTTCTCGGCGTTCCAGCGAGGCCACCTGTGTCCCGGCCGAGGGCGGTGCCGCGGCGACAGGCGGCGCGCCGCCGACTTGGCCCTGCTGGATGGTCATCGACCTTCTCCCTCGTAATACACGAACCTCTTGCTCAACCGCAACTGGAAGATGGTGATGACCAGGATGATGACGAAGAGGAGCCACGCCATGGCAGATGCATAGCCGTATTCAAGGCTGCCGAACGCCTGTTGGAACAGATAGATGACGTAGAAGAGGGCTGACTCCTGGGCCGGCCCGGAGCGCACCCCACCGAAGAACATGGTGAAGACTTCGGTGAAGAGCTGAAGCGAAGCGATGGTATTGACGACGATGGTGAAGAACAGGGCCCCGCTGATGAAGGGCACGGTGATGGCCCGGAACTGCTGCCAGGCATTCGCACCATCGATACGGGCCGCCTCATACAGCTCGATCGGCACGTTCCGAAGCGCGGCGAAGTAGATGATCACCGTGCTGCCCAAGCCCCACAGCGACATTATCACGATGCCTGGCTTGACCCAACTCGGATCGGTCAGCCAGTTCGGCCCGTTGATGCCGAATACGCCGAGGGCCTGGTTGATGATGCCATTGCCGCTCAGGATGACCAGGAACAGCGTGCCGACCGCGACCGTCGGCGTGATGGTCGGCAGGTAGAAGACGGTCCGGAAGAACCCGCTGGCGCGGCCTACTCGCAGTAGGAGCATCGCCAACGCCAGCGAGAGGATGATCTGGAGTGGGACATGGAGTATCGCGTAGAAGGCGGTGTTGGTCAGCGCCAATGGGATCCGGCGGTCATCGAACAGCTCGAAGTAATTCTCGAGTCCGACGAACTGCGCCGGTCGGATACCGTTCCATTCGGTGAACGAGATGTAGAAGCTCCAAATCATCGGACCCGCCGTGAAGACGAGGAAGCCGAAGATCCATGGCAACAGGAAGATGAATGCCCAGCGCGTCTCTTGTGAGATGCGCGAGCGTCCCCCGGCGGGGGGAACGCTCGCTTCGGCAGCTGTCATGTCGGCCACTCCTTCACGACCTGACCAGCCTAGGATCAGGGTTGGGCGTCGTCGATCGCCTCCTGTGCGTCGGCGTCCGCCTGGGCCAGGGCATCAGCGGCCGGTGTGCCCTGCAGGACACTCTGGACCGCTTGCTGCCAGATCATGGTGAACTCCTCGCCAGCGGCCGTGGTCGGGATGTTGACCGCGCTATCGAGACCATCGAGGGCGACCTGGACACCCTCGTAATACTGGCCAGCTGTCTCTTCCGTCACCAACTCAGAGAAGATGCGCTCGTCAGCGACACTATTGGCCGTATAGGTGCCGGTGTACAGCTCGCCGGCTTCGGCCCGGATATCAGCGCGCGCCTGAGACGCAGCGAACCAGGCATCGGAGGTGGTTATGACACGCATGAACTCGCAGGCTGCTGCCTTGTTGTCGGCCGCGGCTGGGATGACCCAGGCAGCGCCGGCGGCGAGGGTGAGCGGGTTGCCCTGGCGGTCCAGGAAGGGTGCAAAGCTCACCGCCTCGTCCGGCGATGCGTCGGCCAGGACGTTCATGTACCACTGTTCCAGGGGCATCGCGGCCAAGGTGTCGACCACGAACTGATTCTCGCCGCCGAAGAAGTCGACGCCACCGGGTCCGGTCGTGCGGAAGTCGCTGAACGTGGCTGGGTCGCCGTGTGCGAGCACCAGTGATGCCGCGAAGTCAAGCGCTTCAGCCACCGCCGGATCGTCGAGATTGGAGGTGAGTCCGTCCTCGCTCAGCAGGCTAGCTCCGTTCGCCGCCGCCCACAGTGGCAGCGTCTCCGGCAGCCGAGGATCGAAACCGATACGGGTGATGTCACTGCCATCTGTCACCAGCAGCTGCTGGTTCAGGGCAGCCAGGCCATCCCAGTCGCTCGTGTCGAGCTGGTCGGCCGTGACGCCTGCGTCCTCGAGCACGGAGTCGTTGAGGTAGATGATGCGGCTGTCATAGAACTCTGGGATGCCGTAGACCTGACCGTTGAATGTGGCGGCAGTCACGGCAGCTTCACGGTACTGACTCATGTCGATCTGGCGATCCGTGATGCATGAGTCGATCGGCTCCAGCGCACCATTGGCGGCGTACGTACCGATGAGCTCGCGGCTCATCCTGACGACATCCGGCGGTGTCCCCGCCTGGACCGCTGCCAGGAACGCCGGCGCCTGGAAGTCGGCCTCGGTGAAGACGACGTCCAGAGCGTCGTACATGCCCGTGAAGATGTCGTACCGGGTGGTCGCGATCTCGTCCGCATCAGCGTATTTAGCGAGGATCTCCAACGTCCCGGAGATGTCGGCCGGCGGCACCGCGTCGCTCGGTTCGGCGCCCGACGGCTCAGCGCCGGACGGCTCCGCGCCGCTTGGCTCTTCGGTCGGTTCAGCCGCGCTCGCGGCCGCCGAGCTCGTGGTGCCAGCGGGCGGTCGTGACGTGGTCCCGCCGCCAGTACAGGCCGTGACGACGAAGCTCGTCAGGGTAACGATGATCAAAAGGTGCATCCACCGTCGTGACACCAGCTCCTCCTCTTCGGCCCCATGGCTACGCAAGGCTCGGGGGCTCGGCCGCAACCTACGTCGCCGTCGTGCTCCCCGACTCGTCCTGACCGGCGTCTAGGGTATTAGTTCCATATCAGTTTCGGGCGCCCGTTCTGGTCACGGCCCAGGACCGGCGGATGGCACTGTAGTCCCGTTCCTCCAGCGGCTCGCTGGCCAGCCCGACATGCGTGGTGTGATAGAGACTGGGCACGCCCAGCTCGGCCTTGACGGCCTGGTAGGCGCGCCACGAAGCCCGGTCCGGTACCTGCCAGTCATCCGTGTCGATGAGCATGCCAGGCAGGCTCGCCTTGACGATCCGGTAGCGGTGCCGCAGCTGGCGCACGATGTCGGTGCCTGGTTCGATTCGTGAAAAGCGCAGGAAGTCATTGAGCCTGATCATGCCCTGCACACCCGCGAAGTAGGGGTTCGGTGCATGAGTGATGACGAGTGCCTCCGGCTTGACCGACCTTGCCCCTGCGTGGATGACATCCAGAAGTCGATGCAGCAGCTCCACTCCCCAGAGAGCGCCCTGCGCCTGGAGCGCCGGGCCGCTCGGCGTGGACGCAGTGAAGTCGACCTTGACGCCGTCAGCGTCATATCCGTCAGCTCCCAGCATCAGCTCGAGGTCAGCGTTCAACTGCTCGACATAGCCAGCACTGGTCGGATCAACGGCGACGGCCCTGCCCGTCGTGTCTGAAACGCACCATTCCGGCGGAAGACCCTGGGGATCCCACGCCTTCCACCATAGGAGCACGTGCTGACCTGCCGAGTGCCGCTCGGCGATCCAGCCGCGCAGGTCCGGCCAGCGTGACCGGTCCACCTCGCCCCGCCCGTAGGCGCCCTGCCAGCCGTCGTCGATGACGATCGTCCCGGGTATCACTCGATGCTCGGCCAGGCTTCGGAGGTAGCGGTCGTAATCGAGCTGAGTACAGGATTGCGAAGCTGATCCACCGCATCGCAGCGCGTCCTGGACCTGAGCGCCCCAGCCGCAGAAGATGGGCTCGTGCCACCACGGCACGGGCTCATAGGCGTCCATCGATGGCACCAGACCGCGCGTCTCCAGCGCCCGCCGGTGTCGCTCCAGCCCGACATAAGGGTCGGCCGAGTCCGGTATGAGGATCACCCGTGGCGATGACCACGTCCCCGAGACACGTTCGTGGCCCTCGTAGTCGAGCCTCAGCGAGAACGTGTCTTCGGCTGCCTGGTAGGAGAACGCGACGTAACCATGCCTACCTGGCTCGGTCAGCAGGGCCATCGCCAACCAGGGTCCATCGGGCACGTCGTAGGGATCGGCTGAGAGGGCTGTACGTGACACACAGAAGCAGAAGGGCGGCGGCGTGAAGAACCAGTGGCCACGACCGGGCCCGCCGCCGACCACGTCGATCGCCGCCGAGGTGGACGCTGGCCAGCAGATGCGCTCGGGGCCGTGGGGTTCGGGACTGAAGAGTGTCTGGAAGTAGCGCTCACTCGCGAACCAGCCCGTCCCCGGACCCATGGTCCCTGAGCTGTAACCAGCGAAGGCGTGCAGCTCGGTCAACCGACCCTCTCCCCGCAGCTCGACCCAGAAGCTCAGCTCGTCCTCACGGCACTCGATGTGGAGCGACTTGGCCTCCCAGGCGCTGCTGTCCAGCCGGATGCGCACGGCCACGGATGCTGCGCCCTGACCATCCCCAGGCGGCGGCTCCGACATCAGCTCAGGCAGGCCGACCCCCAGGGTCGTATCGAGTGCATCCGCTCGATGGGCACTCCAGCAGAGAGCAAGATCGGCCAGCCGTCGCCCGTCGGCATCCTCCAAGTGACACAGCGACCGACCGAACGGGATGGTGAGACGGTAGGCGGAGGTGGCGACGGCCAGCCTGTCGTCATGACGGGACACCCGCATCATCAAGCGCCCTTCAGACCGGCGGCCCCGCCAGGCGGAGCGCTTGCTCTTCCATCTCCGTGGCCAGCCCGCCGACCGCCATCACCCGGCTCATGAACCGGAAGCTCGACTTGGGGATGCGTCGCTGGGTCGGGTAGTCCACGTAGACGATGCCGAAACGCTTGCTGAAGCCGTCCGCCCACTCGAAGTTATCCAGGAGCGACCAGACGCAATACCCGCGCAGGTCTACGCCGGCTCCCAGGGCGCCATGCGCCGCTCGGAGATGAGCTGCCAGGTATGAGATACGGGCCGGGTCGTGCACTCGCCCGGCATCGTCCACCGTGTCGTCACAGATGGCACCGTTCTCGGTGACGAAGATGGGTAGCGGCCCATACTCGCGATTTAGCCGTAGCAACACGCTCGTGAAGGCCTCCGGCGAGATCTGCCAGCCACCGTCAGTGACAGGAGCGTCAGCGGGCGGCTTCTCCACGACCCACCCGAACTCAGATGCCTCACCTGGCGCCGCCGCACGGACGATGCGCGGGCTGTAGTAGTTGACGCCCAGGAAGTCCATCGGTGCTGAGATCGTATCGAGGTCTCCACGTCGCACGAAATCCATGACCCCGCTCACGCGTTGGAATAGCGCGCTCGTGTCCGCGGGATAGACGGCCCGAAAGAGTGGATCGAGGTACCAGCGGTTGGTGTAGCCGTCGGATGCCATGGCCTGCTCGACGTCCGCCTCCGAGTCCGTGGCTGGATCGGTGTGGAAGAGGTTCAGGACGATACCGATGGGCGTCTGCGATCCGGTCGCCCGCAGTGCCTGGACCGCGAGTCCATGGCTCAAGAGCAGATGGTGGGATGCCCGAAGCGACGCCTGGAAGTCCCTGATTCCCGGCGCATGCAGTCCCAGCCGGTGTCCGATGGCCGCGACCATCCAGGGCTCGTTGTGGGTGACCCAGTAGCGGACCCGGTCACCCAGGGCCTGGAACATCACCTGCGCGTACTCGGCGAAGCGCAGCGCCGTATCGCGCGCGGGCCAGCCGCCGCGGTCCTGGAGGGCCTGAGGCAGGTCCCAGTGGTCCAGGGTCACCATCGGAGCGATGCCCTTGGCCAGGAGCCGGTCGACCAGGCGATCATAGAACGCGATGCCGCGCGGCTCCGGCACTCCCTGGCCGGTCGGCAGGATGCGCGGCCAGGCGGTCGAGAAGCGGTAGAGGCCGACCCCGAGTCTGGCCAGCAGCTCGATGTCCTCTTCACAGCGATGGTAGTGGTCGCAGGCGATGTCGCCGGTGTGGCCCTCGTGGACAAGGCCGGGTGTATGGCTGAAGCGATCCCAGACGGACTCGCCGCGGCCGTCCTCATCGACCGCACCCTCGATCTGGTACGCGGCCGTGGCCGCGCCCCACAGGAAGTCGTGCGGAAAGCGCAGCATCACCAGCCGTCAGGTCGCCTGTCCGGGCAGTCCAGCAGCGAGCGCTGGCTCGTCCATCGCGGCGAGGCAACCGTGGAGCAGGACCCCGACGGACCACGCGTGGGACAGCGGCAGTAGTCCACCCTGCGGCCCGAAGCAATCGGTCTGGTAATAGCGCTCGCTGACCATACCGCGCTGTGCCCCGAAGTCACCGTCGTGACGGGCCACGAACTGGAGGAAACAGGCCAGGTGGTCCTGGCTCCGCTGGAGATAGTACGCATCGGTGGTGGCCCGCCACAGCGCCGCCATCTCGGGCAGGCAGATCAGCCCGTAGGCGTGGAGGTGCTGGTTGCATGGTGACGCCTGGTCGCCTCCGCGAGTCCTGAAGTCGTAGCGACCCAGCTCGCTCTCCGGCGGCAACGGCACGTTCCACGCGTAGCGGAACGTGAGGGCCAGATCAGCCGCACGACAGGCCAGGTCCAACCAGCCGCCCTTGGGATCTGCTGCGTGCAAGGCCACGAAGGCCATGACGGCCGCATACCCATCCTCCGACGATGGGCCGAGCGGCACGTCCTCGACGGCCCCATTGATGAATCCATCGCGGACGAAGGCAGCGTAGAACCGACCTGCCCGGATGGCCGCTTCGTGCCAGCGGGGCTCAGCGCAAAGCTGTGCGCCCAGCAGAAGTGCCGGGATCCAGGGCAGACCCGCCGCCCCTTCCCGGTCCATCACATCGCCGCTCACCGGATGGTAGTAGTGGCCCAACCCGCCGGCCGCGTCCTGCCGTTCGGCCGCGAAGCGCAAGCTGGACCGGACAGCTCTCTCCCAGGCCGGGTGGTCGATGCCGGCTTGTCGCTCATCGCGCAGCGCTCGCAGCATGAACAGGGTCGCCTCTGCGACGGTCCGAGCATGCAGCCAGCCATGCGGGTTCCACCCGCCACTCCACCCTCGCTCAGCCCGCCACTCGCCCCAGAACGTTCCGCTTGGGGATATGCCGGCGCCGATGGTGTCCAGGACGGCCTCCCCGGCCTCAACGGCGTCGGCGTCGCCACGCAGCCGGCCGTAGCGCAGGAGGGCCGCTGCCCACGGGGCACCACTGACCCACGCGACGTGCATATCCTCCCGGTCTGTTCCGCCTGCCACCCGATCGAACGCCGCGGTCTCGGCCAGGATGGAGGTCACAGCCCCTCCTCGCTCAACTCGCCGGAAGTGCCAGCGCTTCAAGCCATGGGCAGCCAGCTCCGCAGCCCGCTCCACGCCCATCCACGGCGAGAGCGCCGCCTTCTCCCGCCGGTCCCGATAGAGCGCCCGGACGAACGGCTCGTAGGCCTCTGGTCGCGGGCCTGAGACGTGGACCTGATATCGGAGGCGGACCGTCTGACCAGGCTGCCAAGTGCCGGACTTGCGGCTCGGGTCGGCGGGAGAAGGCAAGCCCACGTAGCGCACCGGCTCCTCGCGATAGGGCATGTCGAGCCAGATCCACGCTTCCGAGCCATCCCCGCTCAGACCCAGGCCACCCAGTCCCAGCGGGCCGACCTCATCCGCCGACAGGCCAAGAGAGCCCATTCGCGCCCAGGCGAAGACAGCACCCAGGGCTGCCCGATCGGCCCGGAAGGCCCACCGATCCGATACCAGCCCCGCCCCGCTCGGACCGGCCAGCGGGTCGTAGCGAGGGTACGGCCGTGGGCAGTGCGGGGGCCGATTCTCCCGGTAGAACGCACCCGGGATGAGCCAGCCCGGTTCAGGCGCGTCGGGCAGGCGATAGGCCAGCCGCACGCCAGCCTCGATGGCGGTCGGTCCGCTCCAGGTCACGGCGAGCGACACATCATGGAACAGGCAGTCGTCCTGGCGCATGATCCAGCGGGCTACGGCCGACCAGCCATCGCTGGCCCCGTCGATGGTCACCCTCCCCCCTGTCCGGCGTTGCCCTCCGATGGGGATGTCGATCGCTCTACCGTCCGGAAGAAGGATCAGGGCCAGACTCTTCGATTCGGCGATGGGCACCGCCGAACCGGGCATGCACAGGACCATGCGCGGCCCTGTCGGCGTCGACTCGACGCGCAAGCCACTGGCGCCCGCCTGGACGCCGGTCATGTGGACCGGTCTCGCCCGCTGTCTTCCGACGCGTGGTGGAGCGGATCCTCCAGGATGTCGGTCTCCACGACCGGCATCCTCGCGTCGCGAGGGATCCGGAAGGTCCGGATCTCCGATGCGCCGATGGGCACCTGCAAGGACCGCTCCAGCGAAGGGAAGCGGAGTGTGGCGGTGGTCTGCTGGCCATGAGCTTCGTGGACGCGGACGATGGTGTCGTCTGCATCCTCTGCCTGCTTGACCACGGTCGCCAGGACGCCCTCTGGTGCCACCTCCAGGAACGCCGCGCGGGCGGGCAGCGGTCCATCGTGCAGCGTCTCGAGCAGGGTCACCGGCGGCTGGTGCAGCTCGGCGGCGCGGCGAGGGACGGCGGCCTGTCGCCAATCCCCCTGGTGCGGGATCAGGAGGTAGGTGAAGCGCTGCCGGCCCTGGTCCTGGAAGGGGTAGGCACCATCCGGATCCGGGGCATACGGCTCATGATGAGCGAAGATGGCGCTGCGCAGGACGGTCAAGCCGATCTCATCGCCCAGGACGTCGTAGCCGTATTTCGCGTCGTTGGCCAGCGCCAGACCGAGTCGCGCGCCGTGCGCATCATGGCCCGACACATCGACCCAGCTTTGGCCCGGCTCCTCGCCGCCGTTCGGCGGGCGGACCAGGTGGCCGTAGGGGATCTCATAGGTCGCCACAGGGTCCTCCACCGCCGTCGGGAAGCGCAGCTTCAACATCGTGGAACGCTCGTGCCAATCGACGGCGACGCGGACCTCCACGGCCGGCTGATCGCGATAGAGCAGGAAGTCCTGGGTGATGCGTGACTGCGCGAAGCGATGCTCGGCGCGGACCGACGCGCGGACCGGGCCTGTCTCCAGCTCCAGCAGCGCGCTGAGCTCGAACTCGCCGGCCGGGTCATGGAAGGCGTACATGCGGTGCCCCCACGTGTCGCTCGGGTCACGGACCGGCACCGGCCTTGCCCCACCGCCCGGGATGATGACCGCTCTGGAGGAGCGCTGCGAGCGCTTGCCCAGGAGGCGGAGCAGACCGGTCGCGCGATCGATCTCCAGTCGGAGGTGATCGTTCTCCAGGACCACCGGCCCGCTCGGGCGGGCCCCCTCGACGGTCAAGGAGACCGGTCGCGCCGGGCGCGCTGCACCGGCACGCGGTTCGGCCCTCCTCTCCAAGGGTTCGTCAGGGACGACT
>JACCYW010000352.1 GCA_013696275.1 Chloroflexota bacterium
GTCCTGGCCATGAAGCTGGTCGCCCTTCGCCGCAAAGATCGACCGGACATTCGACTCCTGATCGAGCACTTGGACATGGCTTACGCGTCTGCCGAGGACTACGCAGCCCTCCTCGAGCACGCATACAGCGGCGAAGGAGCCCTCGCCATGGCACTCAACATCCCCGGCGATGACCCCGAGGCCACGCGCACCGAGGCGTTGGCGATCGGTCGGTGGGCACATGACTTCGCTCAGTCACTCCGCGACCGCAACGGGTAGCAGCGGGACCGGTTCCCTACTCCTCCCCCGCCGGCTCGTACAGCCGCCCTCCGATCTCGGCGTCGGGATCGGTAGCGGCGTGCTGGTAGCGCCATCGCGGCCCCCGGCGTGGTGCGGCCTAGGAGGCACATAGCTCGGCGAGAGAGTGGCGCCTGACCGGGCGGCGAGGACGGCGCCGGTGTGGCGCGGGTCGTGCCAGCCGGGGGCCTACGGCTGCCAGCCCCGCGGGCTGGGTAGCGCTACGCATCCATCCAGCGGTCACGGCTCTTGATGATGCTTGCTCGTCGTTTGGAGGTGAGCAGATCGGAGGTCTCGAGATCCATCGTTCCGTAGAGGCGGTGCGGGTCGACGCCGTTGGCTCGGAGGAACGGCTCAGCGCGCTGCGCGACGCTGCCCTTGACGCCGAACCACGCCAAGAGATCCTGGACCGATAGGCCAGACCAGTAGGCGCCCACCGTGTCATTGGCCCGGCAGACCACCCAGGCCACGGCTGCAGCGGCACGTACCGGCGAGGCCTTGCGTCGGAAGATGGCCGGGTCGGCGACAGCGGCTCTGCTGAGAAACCGTCGCATCGCGGTGCGGTGCTCTGTATCGAGGAGTTCGGCAGCGCAACGGTCGCAGACGTCCAGCACCTCTCGGACCACCGGTCGCACGTCGTCCGGGATGGCGGCCCACTCGAACGGTTCGTCCGGTAGCGGGTAGTCGTCGAGGTTCATCAGCTGCATGCGACCGCCGACTTTGCGATCCAGTCCCTCAAGCAGGATGTCTCCCGTACTGAGATCACCTTCGCCGCCGCCGCCATCCTCGCCGTCGAAGATCTGCGCCAACAGCGCGGCCGGACCCTGGGGCCGGGCACTGCGGATGGCCCGCTGGTATCCCGGCTCGTAATGGTCCACGGCCGCGAGAGTCTCGGCCGTCAGAGCGGCTCGAATGCCCAGCCGGTCGTGGCAGTACCGGATGAACGCGCGGACGAGATCGGGAAGCTTCGAGAGGTAGGCCGGCTCCGCGACCACCTTGCGTGGAAACCAGTCGTCGAGCAACAGCTCCACCGTCACCGGACTCCAGCGAAACGGGTCGCCCGTCGCGTAGTCGGTGCCGAACCACAGCACCGTCTCGAGAAGACTGCGCTCCTCCTCATGGTCGAGCGCGGCGCCGAACCGGGAGGCGAAGAAGTCAGTAGCGATGGCTGCCGTCTCCTCGGTGGACCACTCCTTGCGTTCGGGAGCGACCGCGCCGGGAGGCAACTGGCGCAGGATCCACTCTACCAACGGCCGGCACATCGGCCAGCTGTCCGTGCTGAGGGGCGGGTAGAAGCGCGAGCCGTGCTCGATGGCCGCCTCGATCGCGGCTCGTGCGGTTGCAGGGTCGGTGCGGGTCAGCGTCTGGTCGGGATCGTCGATGGTTGTCCCGACCTTGAGCGCGAAGTCCTCGAGCGGCTCGGGGACCACGAAAGCGTCCTTCACGACCGTGCCGAGGTTGTGGTCGACGTACACCAGGACCGACAAGGAGTGCCCGGACGGCAACGACACGCCGATCAGGTAGTCGTCGCCGTCGCCCAAGACGTGAGTCAGGAACCAAACCTCAGGCTCGATCTGAGATCGGGCGAGTCCGACAAGCCAGTCGGGCATCGGTTGACGGCGTTGCGCGAGCTCGCGGCTGATCCGGGCTTGCATGAGCTCGTCAGTGACGAGGGCGCGGATCACCATGAGCGCGGCAGTGGTCTCCGCGTAGGGGGCGCCCACGAACGACTCGACCAGGTCACCCAGGTCGGGCGCCTGCACATCACGGGCGAACGGGTCGCGGGCGCGCGGGTCGGTCACCGCGACGAAACCGCTCATCATCGAGAGCAGCTCGATCGGCCCATCGGACCGCAGAGCCTGCCGTAGGCCCTGGAAAAGCTGTTGGTCCTCGGCATTCTCGTCGTGCGTTGGAC
>JACCYW010000401.1 GCA_013696275.1 Chloroflexota bacterium
GCGCGGCGATGTCGGCGATGTCCCGCTTGTCGATGGTCACGGCGAGCACTTCCGGCTTGAGCCGCTTGCCGCTGCACGCCGGGCAAGGACGCTCGACCATGAACTTCTCGAGCTCGCTCTTGACCCACTCCGAGTCGGTCTCGCGATACCGCCTCTCCAGGTTCGGGAGCAGGCCCTCGAACGTGGCGTCATACGTTCGCGAGCGGCCGTTATGCCGGTATGAGACGCGCACCTTCTCTCCTTTGGGTGCCCTCAGCAGGTAGGCGATCTGCTCCTCTGACAACCTGCGCACCGGTACGTCAGTGCGGAAGCCGCGAGCGCGTGCGATGCCCTCGACGATGCGGCCATGCCACGAGTCGGCGATGGGCATGCGCGACCAGGGCGCCAGCGCTCCCTCTTCCAGGGACAGGTCGCGGTTGGGGATCAGCCGGTCGACATCGAACTCCTTGCGCACGCCGAGTCCGGTGCACGTGGGACAGGCGCCGTGGGGCGAATTGAAGGAGAAACTGCGCGGCTCCAACTCGTCGATGGTCGAGCCATCGATGGGACACGTGTAGCGCTCGCTGAAGCGCTGCTCCTCGAAGGCGCCGTCATCGGCCGGCGCGACGACCATCAGTCCCTCCCCCAGCCGCAGGGCGGTCTCGACCGAGTCGGCCAGCCGCGCCGCGTCCGGATCCGGATGGTCAGGACCGAAGCTTCGGCCTTCGTCATCGGCATGACGCACGACCAGTCGGTCGACCACGACCTCGATGGTGTGGCGCTTGTAGCGATCCAGCGTGGGCGCCTGGTCCAGGTCGTACATCTCCCCGTCGACCCGGATGCGCACGAAGCCTTGCTTACGGGCAGCTTCGAAGACGCGATCGCCCTCCGTCTTGCGATCCTTGATTAGTGGCCCGAGGACCAGTAGCCGGGAACCCGCTGGCAGCCTCAGGATCCGATCCACGATCTGCTGCACGGTCTGGCGCTCGATCTCGTGGCCGAAGGGACAGTGCGGATGGCCTATCCGAGCGAACAGGAGGCGCAGGTGGTCGTACACCTCGGTCACCGTGCCAACGGTCGAGCGCGGGTTCCGGCTGGATCCCTTCTGATCGATGGAGATGGCCGGCGAGAGGCCTTCTATCTGGTCGACGTCCGGCTTCTCCATCTGGCCAAGGAACTGGCGGGCGTAGGCGGACAGGCTCTCGACGTAGCGGCGCTGGCCCTCGGCGTAGATGGTGTCGAAGGCAAGGCTGGACTTGCCGCTGCCGGACAGACCGGTGATGACGACGAGCCGATCGCGCGGCAGCTCCACCGTCACGTTCTTGAGGTTGTGCTCTCGCGCTCCGCGCACGATTAGGAGTTCCTGGGGCACGGAGCCAGTCTAGCGGCTCTCGCGTTGTCGAACAAGCGTTCGAATCTGCCCGCGAATGCTCCGCATCCGTCACTCAGGCCAGGTCAGGCTCTCGGGCTCGGTCAGGGCAGCGCGCTTTCTTCGGGCTCTTCGACCTCTCCGGCATGACCCGGATCGGAGCGTGCCCGGTCACCCGTTCGATGGCTAGCAGCGGGAGATAGGCGAAGGGTCGGGAGCGCGGTGCGCCGCCATGACCGCGTTCGCTCGGTAGCGACGGAGGGTCCAGCCGAGGCGCAAGGCCAGCTCCAACGCGATGACTACGACGAGGAGTGCCGCATCGTCCGCCACTTGCTCGTCAAGGAGGGCCGCCTTGGCCAGTAGCGAGTCGGCGCCCAGCGGCTGGCCAACGAGCAGCAGCACCACGAGCGCGAGCGGCAGTGTCTTGGCCAGCTCGTGGGCGGCGATCGGATGGCCATACGCGAGGAGGCGGGATGCGGCGACGATGGCGTAGGGCAGCAGGACGAGTTCGCTGACACGCTCCAGCGGCAGGATGATGAACAGGGCGATATCGATGACCGTCGTCCAGACGACCACCAGCAAGGGCGCCGCCACGACCCCTGCCACGAGCTCGGCCGCCAGCCGCGTGCGCGGCCGCCAGCGCCGCCCACCGACGATACGCCGAACCCTCCCGGTGAGGGCATCGCGCTCGCTCAGCGAGTGGTAGAAGATGACGCTGCCCGACACGGCCAGCGCGGTCAGGCCGGCCAGAAGCGCCAGATCCACGAGCCGCATCAGCCGGTCATAGGACTACGGCGACTCTGGGGCCGCCCAGGCAAGCTGCCGACGCCGGCCTCGGGAGCGTGCGACCGGCGGGTCAGTCGGAGTCGTCGGTCATCCGGTCGATAGCGACGACGGAGGCAAGGATCAGCCCATGGTCCTCGCCGGGCGAGATCTCGACGCCATACGTATCACGGATGCTCAGCCACTTCCTCGAGACCTCTGCGACGCGGTTGCCATCGCGCTCGATGGTGTACTGGTGATCGGTGATATCGCCGTCGATCTCGTATTTGGCGCCGTTCTCCATGTCCACCGTGAAGTGTTCGCGGAGCGGGCTGAAGATGGCTCGCTGGATGGCACCGATCCGCTCCCCAGCCCGTTCGATGGTCATCGTCGGTCGCACGCTCATCAGCTTCTTCTTTAGCGTCGCCACCTCGCGGCTCTGCGCATCCTCGACGATGAGTGTCTCGCGGACAGCCAGCGCTTTGCCGTCGACCTTGAAGGCCGGTTGGCCACCCTTCTCGATCCAGTAGTCGTTACCCACCGAGACGAGCTTCTGGTGGATGGCATAGACCTCGGCCGGGATAGGCGTTGCAGCGGCGCTCGGTTCGGGCATCATCTCTCCTTCCACGCTGTCGGCTGGTCGGGGCCAGCGTAACCTTCGCTCGGCACAGCCGGTCAGCTGGTGAAGCGGCTAACGCCGACGGCGACTCGGTCGCGTTCCCGTCCGCTTCACCACGTTGGGCGTGACGCTGCGGTCCCAGGTCGGTCGATCGAGCCAGCGAGCCATCCACCCTTGATCCTCCCCCTCGTGCTCGTCGCGCAGACCAGGCAGCCAGTCAGCCGCCGTGTCGCGGTCGATGGGCCGGTCCGCATCGTGGCCGTGGTCGTGGCCGTGGGCGGGCAGCCCATCCATATCGTCGGCCGGCTCCTCATCCGCATCCAGCACCGTCACCGAGGTCACCTCCAGATCCGGTCCTGACTCGCGGACGGCGCGACGTCCCCGCCGTTGCCCTGACCTCATGGC
>JACCYW010000424.1 GCA_013696275.1 Chloroflexota bacterium
ATCCTGGGCTTGGCGCCGCGGAGCGACACGGACGGTGGCCGCCGCCAGCAGGCGCGACTGACCGAGGCGTTCCGAGTCGATCCCTTCCAGGCCGGCGCCGGTGTGAGCCACAACATGAACACCAACGAGGTCCTCGCCAACCGCGCCATCGAACTGCTGGGCGAGGCTGGTCAAGGCAGCGGGCAGCGAGGCGACTACTCGGTCGTGAGCCCCAACGACCACGTCAACATGGCTCAGTCGACCAACGACACGTTTCCTACCGCGATGCGCGTGGCCACGCTCGATCGCGTCGGTGAGCTGCTGGCAGCTGTGCTCGAGCTGGCCGATGCCCTGGCCGAGCGAGCGGTGGCCCTCGACGGGGTCCTCAAGGCCGGCCGGACGCACATGCAGGATGCGGTCCCCATCCGCCTCGGCCAGGAGTTCGCGGCCTATGCGTTGACCGTGCGGCGTGCCGGTCGGCGCATCTCGGTCGCCGCCGAGTCGCTCAACGAACAGAACATCGGGGCGACAGCGGTCGGCACCGGGCTCAACGCACAACCCGAGTACATCGAGCTGGTCATCGGGTTCCTGGCCGAGCAGACGGGACATGAGCTGCGCACGGCCGAACACCTAGTCCATGCGACCCAGTCGATGGCGCCGATGCTGGAGGTCTCAGCGGCTCTTCGCGCGCTGGCGGTGGATCTGGCCAAGATCATGGAGGACCTGCTGCTCTTGTCGTCCGGCCCGCGCACGGGGTTCGCTGAGATCCGCCTGCCGGCCAAACAGCCTGGATCGTCGATCATGCCCGGCAAGGTCAATCCGGTGATGGTCGAGAACCTGGCCATGATCTGCTATCACGTCATCGGCAACGACACGGCCGTCGCCTGGGCCGCCTCGCGCGGTCAGTTGGAGCTCAACGTGATGATGCCGCTGATGGCCCACGAGGTGCTCGAGGCGGCGCGCGTCATGACGACCGGCTGCATCCAGTTCGCGCGCGAGTGCGTGGCCGGCATCGAGGCTGATGTCGAGCGTTGTGCCGAGCTGCTGGAGCAGTCCTCCGCGATGGCCACGCCGCTGGCGCCGTATATCGGCTATGCCCTGGCCGCGGCCATCGCCAAGGAGGCTGTGGCCAGCGGCCTGACGATCCGCGAACTGGTCGCTGCGGAGGGCATCTTCTCGGTGGAAGAGTTGAACGAGATCCTCGATCCGCACGAGCTGACCGAGCCTGGTGTGGCCGGCGGCTTCCGCTTCGCGCCACGCATGCCGGAGGGCTACGAACGACCCACCGGACCGGTCGGCGAGGGCGGCTAGGCGGCGCGAGCCGCCAGGTCCACGGCGAGGCAGAAGGACTCTGCCGCCCAACGGCTGAGAGGCCTGCCCGCCCTCCAGCCCTGGTACTTGGCAGCGAGCAGTCGTCGGGCGCGGGCCGCTTCCGCTGACTCAGGATCTGGCGCTCGGGCGAGGCCACGGAAGGTTCGACCCCCGAGCCGAACCTGGACATCGGGATGGGCCAGCGCATTCCCGACCCAGCCGGCGCGCTCACCACCTCCCGCCAGCAAGTAGACCGTTCGACCAGCCAGTCCGAACCACAGCTCCACGGTCCGCTCGAGACCGGTCCTTCGACCGACGGTCGTAAGCCAGAGGTAAGGCTGGGCAGCCGACTCGGACCAGTCATCCATCCGTGCATGGTGCCGTCATCTGGATCGATCTGGCGTACGAAGCCGACCTCGAGCCGGCTCAGGATGCGCGTCGGTTGGCCAGGCTAGGCCGTCGCCCTCGGCTGCGCCGGGCGATGCGTGGGGACGAGCACGCCCCTGTCGGTGGTCTCGCTTGCCACCAGCTCCAGCGTGCTCGTGGCCCGCGGTCCCTGAACAGTCGCCTTCCGAGCTGATGACCCGGATGTCCTTGCCGGGCAGTGCCTTGATATCGCGAACTGCTATCGCGAACTGCTTGTGTGACGCCAGCGACCTTCATCGGGCTGGCTCCCGCGGCCTGGGGTGCCACACCACGTGCTCGCTCTCCGGGTGCTGCCTCGTGGAAGCGCGTGGACGGGCTGTCGGAGCGTGCGAAGGGGCGGTCGGCGCGCGTGGACGGCCGTCGGAGCGGGCGGAGGGGGGTCGATCCCATCGCGTCGCCGCGCCTTAAGCCTCCGGTGGGCTCCGGTTGTCGATACCATCGACATCGGGCACCTGAAGGAGCCAGGCCCTCGTGAGGCAGCCCGCAGCCCGGCCCTCGTGAGGCAGCCTCATCAGCCGATCGTCGCGGGCACCTCATCAGCCATCATCGCGCATTCATCACGCGTCCCAGGCGCTCAGCTCCCACGCCTCGACCGGATCTCGCTTGCCCTTGATGGTGAGGGCACCAAGGCCGCGCGCCGTCACTCGGTCGCGGATCCGTTCATAGGTAGTGCCGCTGACCACGACCTGACCTTCGTCGGCCATCGTCTGGAGCCGTGCCGCCAGGTTGGTCGTGTCTCCGATGGCGGTGTACTGGCGTACCTGGGGGCTGCCGATGTTGCCGACCAGGCTCGGCCCGCTATGGACGCCGATGCGGAAGCGTGGCACGCGCGGATCATCACCGGCCACAGCGGCTATCGCGCGCTGCATCCCGATGGCCGCCCGAGCGGCGTGGGCGGCATGGTCGTCAAGGTCGTCCGGCGCGTTGAAGATGGCCATTACGGCATCGCCGACGAACTGGGCGATGGTCCCTCCCTCGGCCAGGATGACCGGCACGGCGGCCGCGAAATACCGATTCAAGAGGGCCACCACCTCAGCCGGATCGACCCGCTCGGAGAATGGTGTAAACCCGCGCAGGTCGGCGAAGAGCACCGTCACGTCGCGTACCTCGCCACCCAGCGCGGCCTGCTTGGGGTCGGCCAGGAGGGTCGTCGCCACGGCCGGCGAGAGGTATCGACGGAACAGGTCCTCTACCT
>JACCYW010000426.1 GCA_013696275.1 Chloroflexota bacterium
GGTCTGACGGCGGTGGTGATCATCGCCACGTACCTGACATTCTTTCCCGTGACCATCGCGACGATGCGTGGGCTGACCTCGTCGGATCCGCGCGCCATCGAGTTGATGCGTTCCTATGCTGCTTCGCGCTGGCAGATCTACCGCAAGGTGCGCCTGCCGGCGTCCGTCCCGTACCTTTTCACGGCCCTCAAGATCGCCGCCACCGGCAGCATCGTCGGGGCCATCATCGGGGAGGGTCCAGGGGGCGTCCCGCAAGGCCTCGGCCGAGCCATCGACAACTTCAACCAGCAATACATCACCGGACCGGAGAAGCTCTGGGCGACCATCCTGATCGCTGCCCTGCTTGGCATCGTCTTCTATCTCATCATCCAGGCAGCTGAGGTGGTGACGCTCCACCGCCGCCGAGCAGCGAGGCGCGCATGACCGCTACGCAGTCCGACTCCAGTCCCGCTGTCGCCGTCCGGCTGACCGGTGTCGAGAAGACCTTCCCGATGCGAGCCGGCGACCCGACGATCGCGCTGACCGGCATCGACCTCGCCATCCGGCCAGCTGAGTTCGTCTCGCTCATCGGTCCTTCGGGCTGCGGCAAGTCGACGTTGCTGCGCATCGTGGGCGATCTCATCTCCCCCTCGTCGGGCACGGTCGAGGTCAACGGCAAGCCGGCCCACCAGGCACGTCTGGATCGCGATTACGGGATGGTCTTCCAGGCGCCCGTCCTTTTCGACTGGCGAACCGTGGAGGGCAACGTGCGCCTTCCGCTGGAGATCATGCACATCGATCGCCGGGAGCGCGACCGGCGAGCCGGCGAGATGCTGGACCTGGTCGAGCTGGGCGGTTTCCTGTCGCACTATCCACACCAGCTCTCGGGCGGCATGCAGCAACGAGTGGCCATCGCCCGGGCGCTCGTCTTCCAGCCGGCCATCCTGTTGATGGACGAACCATTCGGTGCGCTCGACGAGATGACCCGAGAGCGACTGAACGCAGAGGTCCTGCGCATCTGGGGGCAGACCGGTACGACGGTCCTGTTCGTCACTCACTCGATCCCCGAAGCGGTCTTCCTATCGACGCGCGTGGTGGTCATGAGTGCCCGACCTGGGCGGATCACCAAGATCGTCGACATCGACCTGCCACAGCCGAGGACCGAGCAGACGCGCGAGACGGATCGCTACTTCGAGTTCGTCACAGAGGTGCGCGAGAGCCTGCGCGGACGAGCGACGGCGTCAGCCTCCAGGACACGCGCAGAGGGCGGCATCGGATGAGTGTCCGCACCGAGGGACTTCCGGCTGGGCCAACGTCTCGCGGCCGAGCCTTGCCTGGCGCGGCCACCCAGTTGCTGCGCTACCTGCCCGCCATGACCGTCTTGCTGGGCACGCTAGTCGTCTGGGAGGTCGCCACGTCAGGGCCCGGCCGCCACGTCCTGCCTCCGCCATCGGCCATCCTCGGAGCGTTCGCTGAGAACGGAACCGTGCTTCGCAGGTCAGGCTTGGCGACCTTCTACGAAGCGCTGGGCGGTCTGGTCATCGGGACGCTAGCGGGCATCCTGGTCGCGCTGGTGAGCTCGCATTGGTCATCCGCCCGGCGAGTGCTCCTGCCGGTGGCGATCGCCTCGAGCGCCATCCCCATCGTGGCCGTTGCACCCATCCTCAACAACTGGTTCGGTGTCCTCAATCCATTGTCCAAGATGGGCATGGCGGCACTGCTCGTCTTCTTTCCCATCATGATCAACGTGACCAGAGGCCTTGTCGAGGTGCCGCCCGCGGCCCTGGAGCTGATGCGTTCGTACGCGTCATCAGACAGAGAGGTCCTCTTCAAGGTCCGTGTCCCGAACATGTTGCCGTTCTTCTTCACGGCCCTGAAGGTGAGTACCACGCTCGCTTTCATCGGCGCCATCGTGGGCGAGTTCTTCGGCGGCACTTCGGAGGTCCTCGGGCGCGTCGTCCTTCAGTCGTTGAGCAGCGGCCGGTTCGACATCGCGTGGGCCGGCATCGCCATCGGCTCAGCCGGCGCCATCCTGTCCTATCTGGTGGTCGCGCTTGCCGAGCGGCTCGTCATCCCCTGGTACCGGTCGGTCCTGGCGGCGCAGGAGTGAGCCTCGGTGGGCGACTGCCCCAGACCCAGCTGGGGCCAGCCGGACCGAGCCGCGGTCACCCGCGAACGCCTTCTCGCTCCTCGGCACGTCCCGTGCGCTATCGTGCCAGCGTTAGGTGATGCGTCGTGCGCATCCCACCCAGAGGAGGCCGGGCCCAAGGTCCCGGGAGGAACGGGCACGCCGTGACGTGCCGTAGTCGAGGTGGATGGATGAATACACGCAGCAGGTTCTGGGCGAGCCTGGCCGCGACGAGCCTGCTGTTCGTCGCTTGCACCGCCGCCCCGCCGGCGGGCAGCCAACCGGCGGCCTCACAGCCCGCTGGCTCACAGCCCGCAGGGTCCCCGTCAGGCGGTGATCTCAGCCAGGTCGCACTCCAGTTGCAGTGGGCGCCACAGGCCCAGTTCGCCGGCTACTTCGCTGCTGCCGAGGAGGGCTTCTACGCGGAGGAGGGCATCGAGGTAGAGATCCTTGACGGCGGCCCGACGGTCCAGCCCCACATCGTGGGCTCGGCTGATGATGGTCCCGAGTTCACCATCTCGTGGGTGCCCAAGGTCCTCGAGATTCGCGACAACGGTGAATCGGACCTGGTCGATATCGCACAGATCTTCCAGCGTTCAGGCACGCGCTCGGTCTCGTGGGCCGACAGCGGTATCTCCTCACCAGCTGACTTCGCGGGCAAGAACGTGGGTGTCTGGGAATTCGGCAATGAGTATGAGGTCACCGCGGCAGCCCTTCAGGAGGGTCTGACTGCCGGCGAGGACTACCAGAAGGTCATCCAGCCGTTCGACATGAGCCTGCTCCTCAATCGCGAGGTCGATGTAGCAGAAGCGATGACCTACAACGAGTACGCCCAGGTCCTCGAGACCGAGAACACCGAGACGGGCGAGCTGTACCAGCCCGAGGACCTCAACGTCATCGATTACAACGAGGTCGGGACGGCCATGCTCCAGGACGCCATCTTCGCGCGCGAGGCCTGGCTTGCCGAGGATGGCAACGAGGACATCGCGGAGCGCTTCCTGCGCGGGTCGTTCCGTGGCTGGATCTTCTGCCGCGAGAACCCCGACGACTGCATCCAGTACACGGTGGATGCCGGTTCCACACTCGGAGCCGGACATCAAGCGTGGATGATGAACGAGATCAACCCGCTCATCTGGCCGTCGCCGGACGGCATCGGCGCGATGCCTGGCGACACGTACGAGCAGACGGTCCAGATCTCGCTCGAGGCGTCGATCATCGATGAAGAGCCCACCGAAGGAGCGGTCCGCACGGACCTCGCCGAGGCCGCCCGAGAGGGCATCGAAGAGGACGTCAATGGAGCCGACTTCGAGAAGGGCACGGTGGAGGTGACCCAGGGCGGAGAATGATCGCCCGGTCGTGCTGAAGCTGAAGGGCCGGACCCCGCCGGGGGACCGGCCCTTCTTGGTGCCCATCGGGTCGCCGTAGGCGCTTCCCCGAGTACTCGTGTCGCCGACGAGGCGACGAGGGTATACCACCCGACGACCGACCACCATGACGTTAGGACCAGGCCGGGCGGCGGTGCGATGTGGTATGAAAGGCAAGCCGCCGTGTATCGCCGTCCGCCGCCGTGTTTCGCCGCCTCGAGCATCAGATGAAGGGGGAGTAGCCATGCGCCGTTCCGTCAGCCGAACCATATCGCCCGCCATCGCGACCGCCGTGCTGTGCCTCGCCCTGGCCGCCGGCCCGGTAGCGGCGGCGACCCGAAACGTGACGATGTCCGACAGTCAGTCCAGCTTCTTTCCCACCAGCATCTCCATAGCACGCGGCGACTCGGTCAGGTGGAAGAACAACGCCGGCTTCACCGACCACGACGTCTTCTCCACCGGCCCCAGCAAGTACTTCAAGAGCGGTCCCGCCGGAGGGATGGAGCCTGGTGACAGGTACACCAGAGCGTTCCCGTCGGCCGGCACGTTCGGCTATCTCTGCCGCGTCCACGCTGGTATGGATGGCACGGTGACCGTGCCCATGTCCGTGCGCCGCGTCACGGACGGCGGGAGCGTCAAGTTCAAGCTGACGGTCGCCAGCGCCTCATTGTCATCCGGGTCGCCTTTCCGCCACGTGGTCTATGTGGACACCCCCAGTGGTAGCTGGCAGGTATTCAAGACTACGACCAAGGCCCGGCTCACTTACGTCCCCGCGACATCCGGCACTTACCACTTCCGGACAGCGGTGACTCGCACCAGTAACGGCAGCGACTCGCAGCTCAGCCCAACGGTGTCGATCACGCGCTAGCTTTCTAGCCCAGGCCGGTCCCGAACTGACGATCCCCGGCGTCACCGAGCCCGGGCATGATGTAGCCCCGTTCATCGAGCTGACGATCCAGCGCTGCCGAGTGGATGGCCACATCGGGATGCGCCTTCGCCACCGCCCGGACGCCCTCGGGAGCACAGATCAGGTTGATGAGCTTGATCCGTGATGCGCCCCAGTCCTTGAGCACCTCGATAGCCGCGGTCGCCGAACCACCGGTCGCGAGCATCGGATCCAGGATGAGACACAGGTCGACGCTGGCTGTGTCCGGCAAGCGGTTGTAATACTCCACCGGCCGAAGCGTCCGCTCGTCCCGGAACAGTCCCAGGTGCCAGACCTGGGCGGTCGGCATCAGCTCGAGCATCGCGTCGACCATGCCCAGGCCGGCGCGCAGGATGGGGATGAGGCCGATGCGATCGGCCAGCTTCGCGCCGACCGTGGGCTCGAGGGGCGTCGAGACCTCGATGGGACGAAGGTGGGCGTCGGCCAACGCCTCGTAACCGACCAGCCAGCTGATCTCGCGCACGAGCTCACGGAACTTCTTGGGCTCCGTTCCCTGAGCGCGCAGCAGCGCGAGCTTATGGAGCACCGCCGGGTGCCTGGAGACGTGGAGCGTGGAAAAGCCTGCGGCATCGTCGAGCACGTTCGTTGCCTCTGGCGTCTGTCTTGGTCGCGAGCACCGTCCATGCTACGGGTCGGCCGCCTTTCCAGCCGTTCCGGCGCGCCGCGCTTCCGGCCTCCCACGCTACCATCGACCGGTGCCCTCACTTGGTCCCTCCAGCGCCGTAGCGGTGACCAGGCGGGCGTCACAGAGGCGCCCCGGTCGAGCTGCAGCACGCTCCGCGAAGTCAGCGCCGCCGGTCTTGGCCGAAGTCGTCCGCGGTGGCATCGTGGAGAGTCGACACCGCGGCCACGTGGTGCAGGTCAGTCAGAGCGGGATGCTGGAAAAGGGCATCGGCGACCCGGATATGCCGGTCACCTTGAGGTCGGCGGTCAAGCCCTTCGCTATCATCCCGCTGATCGAATCGGGCGCCGCTGACGATCTGGACGTGACGCCGGTCGAGCTGGCGGTGATGGCCGCGTCGCACGCCGGCGAAGACCTGCACGTACGGACCCTCCAGGCCCTCTTCCGCCGAGCCGGCATCAGTCAGACCTTGCTGGCCTGTGGCTCGGAAGGGATGCCCCTCGACGAGCGGACCGCAGCGCGACTGGCGCGCGACGGTGAAGCAGCCGGACCCATCCGCCATATGTGCTCGGGATTCCATGCCGCGAGCCTGTTGCTCAGTCGTTTCGCTGGTTGGTCACTGGACGAGTACGACCGACCGGACCACCCCAGCCAGCTTGCGGCGCGTGCGGCGGTCGCCAGCGTCTTCGGAGTCCGTTCCGAACTGCTGCGCACCGCCGTCGATGATTGCGGCTTGCTCACCTACGTCTTCCCGTTGGTCGAGGTCGCTCGGGCTTTCTGCCTGCTCGCCGACCCGACCGGTTCAGAGGCACCGGGAGCGGCCGCCCTGGCGCCCTACCTGCAGCGGGTCCGCGATGCCATGCTGGCCGCGCCCGAGATGGTCGGTGGCACGGCTGAGATGCTTGACACCCGGCTGATGCGGACACTGCCCGGCCGGATAGTGGCCAAGAGCGGCGCCGAAGGCCTGCGAGGTATCGGCCTGCTCCCCGGCTGGGGCGGACGCGGCGGGACCGCCACCGGCGTCGTCGTGCGCATCGAGGACGGTGACGGGGCTGGCCGGGCCAACCGTGCCGTG
>JACCYW010000429.1 GCA_013696275.1 Chloroflexota bacterium
TCACCCGGCACGCTCGGCCGGGCAGCATCGACGCAGACGGCGGGGCCGTCGCCGGGGGTTGCTCGGACGCCCGTCGACGGTCCCTCGTCGATCCAGTCGGTCCCACCCGCGGATCGTCGGCTCACGGCAGGGCGAGGGCGCGCTCATAAGCGGCCTCGTACTCGGCCGCCGGGGCATCCCAGCTGTGGTCCTCGGCCATGCCCCGTTCGACCAGTGCCGCCCACCGCGGCGCTGACGCCAACGCTGCCACTGCCCGACGCGCGGCGGCCACCAGTTCGGTCGGCTCAGCGGCATCGAAGCAGAAGCCGTTACCGGTGGCCGGCTGTTCATCCACGTCCCGCACGGTGTCGGCCAGGCCACCGGTTCGCCGCACGAGCGGAGCCGTCCCGTAGCGCAGGGCGATCAGCTGTCCCTGGCCCGAGGGCTCGAAGCGAGACGGCATGAGGAAGATGTCGGCACCTGCGTAGATGCGCCTCGCCTCGTCACGGTCGAACCGGTCGATGACGGCGACGCGGTCGGGCGCCGCCTGACCGGTCGCGCGCAGATCGGCCAGCAGGCTGGCATCGCCCGTCCCGAGCACGATCAGCCGGCCGCCCATGGCGATGAGCTGGTGCGCTGCCGCGGCCACCAGGTCGAAGCCCTTCTGGGGGTCAAGACGGCCGACCATGCCGAAGATGGGACCGCTCGGATCGAGGCCGTGCCGGGCGCACAGGTCCGCCCGGCAGTTCTCCTTGCCATCCCGGTCGCCCCGCCCATAGTTGGCCGCCAGCGCCGGATCGGTGGCCGGGTCCCAGAGGACGGTATCGATGCCGTTGAGGATGCCCACGTAGCGGTCGCCCAGGGCCCGCAGCGCCTCGTGCAGGCCGCCGCCGTACTGGCGGGTCAGTGACTCCCGGGCGAAGGTCGGGCTGACCGTGTTGACCAGTCCGGCCGTTGCGATGGCCTCGCCCAGCAGGTCGATACCCTCGCGCCCGCCGGCCGGCGCAGGCAGACCGACCTGCCATGCTCGGTCGGCCGGCAGCCAGCCGTGGTAAGCCAGGTTGTGGCAGGTCAGGACACGGCTGGGCGACTGGGCCGTCCGTCCAGCGGCGTCGTCTTGAGCTGCCGCCCACATCAGAGCCGGCCCCGATTGCCAGTCATGGCCATGCAAGACGTCCGGACGCTGGTGGTCGAGATCGAGCGCTGCCAGGACAGCTCGGCCGAACAGGCTGAAGCGAGCTCCGTTGTCCTCGTAGTCGCTGCCCTCGCCGTAGTGACCGGGCCGGTCGAAGCTGGCCGGGTGATCGACCAGCCGAACACGCCGGTCGGCTTCCTCGATCGTCCACACGATGACCTCTGTGGTCGGCGGCCTGCCGGCGACCGGACGCGCGCCAGCGACCGGTGGCGCTGTCGCGACCGGGACATCCAGCCGCTCGGCTGCTCCCCCGCCCGGCGGATCGATGGCCCGATAGCGGGGCAGGAATACGTCGACCTCATGACCGCGCCTTCCCAGTGACCGCGAGAGTGCATCGACCACGTCAGCCAGGCCGCCCGTCTTGGCGAAGGGCTCGCACTCGGAGGCGACCATCGCGATGCGCATCGATAGCGATGGTACGCACTCGCCGGCGGATCGCCGCGGCGCGCCATGGTTGGGAGATGGAAGTCGCCGGCCGGGGCGCTGTGGGGGCATGCGCCAGGCGCCGATGGTCCTGTCATCGAGCCCCGAATGGGCCCGGCCTGAAGCCCGGTCAGGGTCGTGTAGGATGCCGCCACCGTGCCTGCCCGCCTGGCGATAGCTACCATCCCGCCGACACCGATGCGCCTTCCGGCACCCCTGGAGGGACTGCGCAGGCTCGCCTATAACCTCTATTGGACCTGGCATCCGGAAGTGCGCGCCCTCTTCGCGCGGGTCGACAAGCAGGCGTGGCAGCGGCACCGCAATCCGGTCCCGCTACTGGCCCTTCAGCGCGACTGGTCAGAGCTGCTGGACGACCCCAGCTTCATGGTCGAGTACCGCACTCAGATAGAGCGCTTCGACGCGTACATGGCCGATCCTCAAGGTCCCTGGCACGATCGGCGCGAAGCGGGCGATCCGGATGGTCCCATCGCATACTTCTGCGCCGAGTTCGGGCTTCATGAGTCGCTCGGGACATATTCAGGCGGACTGGGTGTGCTGGCTGGGGATCACTGCAAGGCGGCATCGGACATGGCCATGCCGTTCGTGGCGGTCGGCCTCTTCTATCGACACGGTTACTTCCGCCAGACCATCGACGCAGACGGGCACCAGGAGCACGCCTACCCCGACTACGATCCCGGTCATCTGCCGCTGCGCCGGGTGGCTGATGAGGATGGCGAACCACTGACCGTTCCGGTCGAGCTGCCAGGCCGGCAGGTAAGGGTGGGTGCCTGGCTGGCCGACGTGGGTCGCGTGCCTCTCCTCCTGCTCGACACGGACCTGCCGGAGAACGCCGATGAGGACCGCCCGATCACCCATATCCTCTACGTGCGCGGCCGCGACATGCGACTCCACCAGGAGCTGGTGCTGGGCGTGGGCGGGGTGCGGGCGCTTCGAGCTCTCGCCATCCAGCCCGCGGCATGGCACCTCAACGAGGGCCACTCGGCGTTCATGCTGGTCGAGCAGACGCGCGAGCTGGTGGCCCAGGGGCTCTCCCTGGAAGACTCCCTCGAACGGGTGCGCTCGGGTTCCGTGTTCACCATCCATACGCCGGTCTCGGCCGGCAACGAGCGCTTCGACGGCGACCTCGTCCGGCGGGTCGCCGGGCCGGTGACGGCCGGGTCGGGCCTGGACATGGAGCGCCTGCTGGAGCTTGGCCGAGGCGTTGACAGTGACGCCAGCCAGTTCGATATGACCGCTTTCTCGCTCCGGCTGACGAGTCGCGCCAATGCGGTAAGCAAGCTCCATGCGGAGACCGCACAGCAGACCTGGGCGCCGCTCATCGATACGCCCATCCTGGGCATCACCAACGGTGTCCATGCTCCGACCTGGCTGGGCCAACCCATGCGCGACCTCTATACGTCGCTTGGAGGTGACGTCGATCGGCTCAGCGCCGTGACCTCGGAGGATCGCTTCTGGGAGCGGCTGGATGGCATCACCGACCCACACCTCTGGCGGGCCCACCGTCGTCAGAAGATGGAGCTGGCGTACTTCGCACGAGGTCGGCTGAGAGCCCAGTTCGCCCGCCATGGCGAGTCACCGACGGTGCTGGCTGAGCTTGATCGGGCTCTCGACCCGGACATCCTGACCATCGGCTTCGCCAGGCGTTTTGCGACCTACAAGCGGGCCGCCCTGCTGTTCGCCGATGAGGAGCGGCTGGCACGCCTGTTGGATGACCAGGCGCGGCCGGTCCAGATCGTCTTCGCCGGCAAGGCGCATCCGGCCGACCGACCGGGGCAGCGCGTCATCCAGGACATCTTCACGCGCAGTCGCTCGGCGCGCTTCAGCGGGCGGATCTTCGTCATCGAGGACTATGGCATCCGTGTCGCCCGGTACCTGGTCCAGGGAGTCGACGTCTGGCTGAACAACCCGCGTCGCCCGTTGGAGGCGTCCGGCACGAGTGGCATGAAGGCGGCCATGAACGGGCTCATCAATTGCTCGGTTCTCGACGGCTGGTGGGACGAGGGCTATACCGGGGATAACGGTTGGGCCATCGGGGGCCGCCACGTGGGGGCCGACGAGGCAGCCCAGGATTGGACCGACGCGCAGGATCTGTACCGGCTCCTGGAAGAGGAGGTCGTGCCGCTGTACTACGATCGCGGCCCCGACGGCCTGCCTCACGGTTGGCTGGCGCTGATGCGCCGCTCGATGTCCAGCACGCTGTGGCGCTTCGGTACCACCCGCATGCTGGAGGAGTACCTGGACCAGCTTTACCTGCCAGCGAGTCGGGCCGAACGTTCCGAGCAGGAGCCCCGGCTAGCCGTCCTCGCTGACTGACCTACCCGAGCCCCTGGGATCGGACCGACTGGACCCTCGTCTGCGACTTCACCGACCGGCGCCTGACCCGCCGGATCTGCCCCGCATCTCGCTCTGCCTGGTGCTCCACAACCATCAGCCGGTGGGCAACTTCGGGTGGGTGGTGGAGGAGAACTGGCAGCGCGCCTATGAGCCGATGATCGCCGCTTTGGAGAGGCACCCATCCATCCGGGCCGGCCTCCATTACACAGGCCCGCTCGTGGAGTGGGCCCGCCGACACCAGCCGGAGGGGTTGGCACGCGTGGCCGCACTGGTGAAGGGTGGACAGGTCGAGCTGTTGGGCGGGGCGTGGTACGAACCGGTCCTGGCCGCTCTTCCGGTGGCCGACCGTGCCCGTCAACTGGAGCGCATGGCTGATGAGGTGAAAGAGTGGTCCGGCCATCGGCCGCGAGGAGCCTGGCTGGCGGAACGCGTGTGGGAGCCTTGCCTGGCGTTCGATCTGGCTGAGGCGGGCTACGAGTACACCGTCCTGGACGACAGCCACCTGCGCGCGGCGTCCATCCCGGATGACCAGATGTGGGGTACCTACAGTGTGGACGATCAGGGCAGGCGCCTGACCGTCTTCGGTACCGAGCAGGGCCTCCGCTACGCGATGCCATGGCGTCCTGTCCCGGAGCTGATCGAGTACCTGCGCGCCCACGCCACGCCCGACGGGGATCGGGTCGGGGTGATGGGCGACGACGGCGAGAAGTTCGGTGGCTGGCCGGGGACATTCGAGTCGTGCTGGGGTGCGGGCGACTGGATCGAGCGTTGCTTCTCCGAGCTGGAAGGGCAAGGCGGGTGGCTAGCCACCGTCCGCCCCTCGGACTGGATCGACCGCCAGCCGCCCATCGGGCGGGCAGCCATCCCGAGCGCGTCCTACCTGGAGATGACCGAGTGGGCGCTGCCGCCGGAGCAGAGCATCCTGTTCCATCGCCTGATCAGCGCGGCGCGCTCCAGCCACGATCCGGTACTGCCCTTCCTGCGCGGCGCTTCGTGGCGCGCCTTCCAGACTCGTTATCGCGAGGCGAATGATCTCCACCAGCAGATGCTGCGGACCTCACGCCGCGTGCATGCCATGGCTGACGGCCCCGACCGGGAGCGGGCGCTCGACCATCTCCACCGCGGTCAGTCCAATGATGCTTACTGGCACGGACTCTTCGGCGGCATCTACCTGCCGGACCTGCGCGCGGCCACGCTCAGGGAGCTGATCCGGGCAGAGGATGTGGCGACCGACGGGGATGTGCCCGCTTCGGTGGCGGACCACGATCTGGACGGCCGCGACGAGGTCCTCCTGACCGGTCCCGGCCAGACGGTCCTGGTCGACCTGGCCGAAGGCGGCGCCATCGGCGCGTGGGACATCCTGGAGCCAGCTGTACCGCTGCTGTCGGTCATCCGCCGACGCCCGGAGGCGTCACATCAGCGGCTCAAGGATGCCCGCCCAGCCAGTGCGACGGAGGGAGGAACGGATGGCTCGCCGCACGAGGCGGCGGTAGTCAAGGAGGATGGCCTGGAGCGCCTGCTGGTCTACGACCGCCACGAGCGGCGCAGCGGGCTGGTGCATGTCATCGACGCCGAGGTCAGCCGCCAGCTTGGGCCGCGCGAGCTGGCTGATGAGACGTTCGCCGATCTGGCCGGCGATCCGGAAGCAGCGCACGAGATAGCCGACCAGTCCGGGCTGGCGTCGGGCCGGCTCCTGGTCCGCCGCCAGCACGGGCCGTTGGTCATCCACAAACGCTTCCTCCTGGCTGGTTCGAGACTCCGCCCCGAACTGGCCATGGAGTTGGTGGTGACGTCCGAGGTCGATGGTCTTCCGCCGCTCGAGCTCGACCTGGAGTGGGCGTTCTGTCTGCTCGGCGGCGGGTCCAACCCGCAGGCGTGGTATGAGGTCACGGATCCACGCACTGCCAGGGTCAGCAAGAGCGGCCATGACCAGAGCGGTGACGTGGCGGCTGTCACGGACATCGCCTTCGGCAACGACGGCTGGGGCATCCGGGTGATCGGTCGACTGGAACCCGCTGCCAGGGCGACCTGGTACCCGATCGAGACCGTCTCCGATTCGGAGGCTGGCTTCGAGCGGGTCTATCAGGGCAGCAGCCTCCACTTCCGCTGGCCTGTCGCCCCGACGCGCGGCCAGCCCGAGCGGCTCGCCGTGCGTTTCGCCGTGGCGGTCGGCCAGGATCGGTAGAGTCGAGTCGACAATGGCCATCGTCTGTCGCGACCATCGGTTGCTCTTCATCCTCGCCCCCCACACCGCATCCACGGCCCTGGCTGCCCTGTTGCGCGAACGGCTGGCGGGCGAGTGGCTGCCGCAGCAGGAGATCACTGACGGGCGGGGCAGCATCATCGTCCGTCGCAAGCACAGCACCGTCGCCGAGCTGTTGGAGCACGGGGTCCTCTCCAACGCCGAGCGCGCCGGACTCATCGCCTTCAGCGCGGTGCGCAATCCCTTCGACGTCCTCGTGTCGCTCTACCTCAAGCACTCGCTGAAGGACCAGGACCTACTCGCCCGACCCGGGGCCTGGATCCATCGGCGTCAAGGCAAGCTCGCCGCCATGGAATACGCCCGCCAGCACTCGTTCGACCAATGGATCGAGCGACAGCTCAGCCGGCCGCCGCGCCGACCATTGATGGAGCACCAACAGGGGGTCGACGTGGTGCTCCGCTACGAACGCCTGCAGCAGGACTTCGATGCCTTCCTGATCGCCCGCGGCCTGGAGCCGATCGAGGTCCCGCCCCGCAATGTCACCCACGAGCGGCGTTCGCGCCACTATCGCGAGTTCTACGTGCCCGCCACCCGTGCTCTGGTCGAGCGCGCGTACGCGGCGTCACTGGAGCGCTTCGACTACTCCTTCTGAATGGGCGCTGGCGCCAGCCAGCGATGCCAGCGAAAGGCGGGCCGGAAGCCGAGCCGGTCATAGACTGCCAGCGCCTCGTCGTTGTGCTCGTCGACCGAGAGCCAGATCAGGGGCCGGCCAAGCGCCAGCCCGGCTCGCAGGCAGATGGCCGTGATCAGACCGCCCAGCCCTTCGCCTCGCCTACCCGGCGTGACTCCGATGCCGGCCAGCGCTGCCATCCCCTCGCGCAACGAGAGGCGCGCAACGGCTACGGCCTCACCCCTCGAGCGCAACAGGAATGCCCGCAGGGTGCCGTCCTCGATGCCCCGCCGTGTGCCCGCCAACCGACCGGCCGCGGAGGACTCGGGGACTCCGAAGATGTGGCGCTCCAGATCTTCATGCTCGGCGGCTGATCGGGCGGTGACCGCCTCAAGACGCAGTGAGGGATCGAGGTGGGGAACCGGCGCGGCCCGGCGCGTCCACAAGACGGTCTCACTACTCAACCAGGTCCAGCCACGCTGCGAGAGCGTGGCGGTCAGATCGGCCGGCGTGCTGCGTCCCTCGACCACTACCAGGGCTGGCCATGCCCCTTGGGCACGCATCGAGGTCTCGAAGGCGGCCGTTCGTGCATCGGCCCGTCCATCCGGCCAACGAACGAAGGAGCCCTGATCGATGCCTCGCCCGGGCGGTACGCCGACCACGATGAGCAGTCCATCCAGGTCCGGATCCGCCCGTGCCTGGGCGCCCACGTGCGTCGCCATCAGGCCCAGGTGGCGCTCCATGGCATCGAGTTCCGGCGTCGACGGAGGGGCCGAGTCATCGCCCGACGGTCCTGCCCGCGGCCGGGCCGAGGCCGGCCTGGTGACGGGAGCGGCCGGCCTCAACTCCCCGCTCCGCTCGCCCATTCAACCCTCTTGGCCGTCGAAGGAATAACCCCAGCTGGCGAGCTCGACTGCCCATGCGCGTTCGATCATGGCTCGGGTCCGCGACGTGGTCAGGTCCCGATAGGAGCGACCTTGTCTGGCCGGCGTGGCGTTCACATGAGGTAGCTCCACCCGCTGGCTGACGCCTGCCCGCTGTAGCGCCGCGTCCAGGTCGCGCTGCATGCTCTCGAAGCGGATGAGGAAGTCGACCCCTTCGGCGTAATCGGCCGGCACCGTCGCCTTTCGACCCGCCAGCCGGAGCAGAAGGCCGGTCGCATAGCGGCGCTTGACGAAGCGCTCGAAGCCCTCCGGCGAGAGGTCCGCTCGCGCGCTGACATCGTCGCCGTCGTCGCCGTCGTCGACCGTGAAGCCCCGGGCGTACTGTGTGAAGACGATGTCGAACGGGTTACGAACGCCTGCCACCACGAAGAGCTGAGCGCGCTCGTCAGGCGTGATGACGCCGGCCGCGATGAGCTGAGGGAGCGTCTGATGCTTGCGTCGCAGGATCACCCGGCCGGCATCATCGCGGAGGTAGTCCGGCAACAATGGCGCGCAGCCGAGTTGCTGGCGCAGAGCCCTGCCCAGCGAGCTCGAGCCGGTGTGCGGGGTCTGCAGCACCAGGAGGCGGTGATCGCGACAGATGATGGCCATCGGATCAGGCGGCTTCGTCGAACCGGTACCCGAAGCGTTCGATCCAGCCGGCATACACCTCGCTGACGACGCGCCGCGCACCGGGTGTGTAGAACTCCGGGTAACGACGCCCGTGGCGCCCGACCGTCCTGTTCACCAGTGGCACCTCGATGTCCTCCGTCACGCCGACCCGCGCCATCAGGGCCGCGAAGTCCGACTGGAGATGCTCGTAGCGCACGACGTGGTCGACGCCCGCGGCGAAGTCAGGCGGCGTCTCGTAACGGGCGCCGCGCAGGCGATCGAGGGCACGGGCAGAGAAGCGCCACAGGAGCCAGGGTTCGAACTCGGTCGGCCGCGGTCCGCGCGCGGTCCTTTCGGGTCGCGGGCCGGTGCCGCCGTCCCTGCGCCGGCGTGGATCTTCCGTGCCGGTCGTTCGGACGAACTCGGAGACCATCATGTCGAACGGGTTGCGCACGCCAGCGGCCACCACCAGCTGCTGCCGCTGCTCGTTCGTGACGAGACCGGCCGTCATCAGCTGGCGCAGCGTGGCGTGTTTGCGGACGGCCACGATGCGTCGGTCGGCACCGCCGTCCATGTCTGACTGGCGCACGTGCTCCTCCGGTACGCGGATGCCGTCGAATCGAGTGCGCAGCAGGCTGCCGATGGCGGTGCAGCCGGTATGCGGCGTCTGGATGAAGAGCAGTTTCAGGCCTTCACACAGGATGGCCATGGCTCAGGATCGGGCGGCCAGGATCCGGGCGACCCATTTGATGGCCGGTGATCCCTGGCTGATGACAGACTCCAGGTGCGTCCGGTAGTCGAAACCGGGCGTCTCGCCAAGCGCACCAACGATCCTTGGGGCCGGCAGCGCTTCGGGATCGGCCCCGACACGGCTGGCGGCTTGCCGCCGTGCCGTCAGCTCCATCTCCCACATCTCGAGCGATCCGAGATAGTAGGTGCACAGCTGCGTCGACGTGAGACGGGCACGCAACCACTTCGCGCGAGCTTCGTCCGGCTCCTGGAAACCACCGTTGATCATCAGGTCGAGCGCCTGCGTTTCATCCATCGAGCCAGCGTGGACCTCGACATCCATGATGGCATTGGTGATGCTGCGCAGGTAGAACTTCCAGTGGCTCAGCATCAAGGCCGGATCGTCCGAGCCGTAGCCCAGGTCCATCATCACCTGAGTGACATACACGGCCCAGCCCTCAGCGAACATCCCGTTGGCGAAGATGGAGCGCACCAGGGACGGATTCCGGTTGGACCATGCCAGCTGAAGGTAGTGGCCCGGCACCCCCTCGTGGATGCATAACAGGCGGAGCATCCGGTCGTTGTCCTCACGGAGATAGGATTCGATGTCCTCGGCCGGACCGCTCTGGTCAGGTGGTGTGATCCAGAAGTAGCTCGACTGGCCCTCGTCGAGCGAGCCCGGCGAGTCCAGGAAGGCACGGCCGTAGGCGCGCATGAAGGATGGTGTCCAGGTGATGCGCAGCTCCTCCTCGGGCAGACCGATGACCGCACGCTGCCGGCAGAAATCCTCGATGCGCCGTACTTCCTGTTGGCACCAGTCCAGGAGCTCATCAGGCTGCCGGTGGGCGAGCGCCACAGCGTCGAGGACCCGGCGCACGATGGTGCTGTCCAGGTCCCCGCCCGCGGCGCCTGACTGTGGCAAGGGCTCGCCTTCCAGCAGCCCCGGCCAGAGCTGGCGGGCCAGTCGCACCAGCTCGGCCCGCACCAGGTGGTAGTCGTGCCAGGCGCGCTCGCGCAGAGCGGCGAAGCCCAGATCGCTGGAGAGCGTATGGCGCAACTTCTGCTGATAGAGGTCGGCGCCGAGCCGTCCTTCGCCCGACGCTCGCGCGCGTACTTCCGCGTCCAGCTTGCGCTCGAACTCGGAGAGGGCCTGCTTCGCCGCCGCCACCGCGGTCTCCAACTCAGCGACGAGTTCGACCTCTTCCCCCTTCTCGGCCCTCCGACGCGCCTCGGTCAGCCCCTCGTCCATGAGCTCACCGACGCCCGATATCTGGGCCAGCGCCGTTTCCGTGTGCAGCAGCGACACAGGACGGTCGCCCGCGCCGACCAGGTTGGCGTCCGCATCAGCCAGCAAGCGGGGCAAGCCGTTGACCCGATGCAGGAACGCCCACCCCCGGTGAGCCCAGGGCGCGAAGTCTCGAGCGAGCAGCGAGAAGAAGCCCGATCCGCCGATGTAGACGTACGAGAGCGGATCCCAGTTCGACTCACGTAGCGTCGCCTCGTCGAAGCGAAGCCCATCTAGGACCTCCAGCAAGATCGCCCGGTCCACCCGCTCGTCCGCGGAGAGCGAGCCCTCATCCAGCGCCCGGAAGATCCTGTCGTGCCCTTCGATGGATGCCAGCCGGGCGGAACGTCCGGCCTCGCTCAGATCAGGCCACCGATGGTCCACGAGGTGGTAGCCGATAGCAGTCGCCCAGTGCGGGTACGCATCGAAGTAGTCGTCCAGGAAGTCATGGAGCGCCTGCTCGAACGGCGTCCCCGGCGGTGGCCGGGTGTCGGCGACGAGCGGCGTGGCTGGGTGGCTGGTCATCGTGTCTCCGCTGGCTCGTTCCAAGGGGCTCGAGGGTGGCTGGCATGCGCTGGGGCGCGACACCTGGTCACGTCTTCCGGTCGGCGTCGGAAGATGCTACCCGCCAAGTCCGCTCAGTGCCGGTGAGCCCGTACCATGACGGTCGCGCGCCGAAGGTCGTCGGCAGCGACCACCGCATGGGAGACACCATGACCGACTTCCTGGTCCGGCTCATCATCAATGCGGTGGCCCTCGTGGTGGCCGTGACGGTCGTGCCTCGCGTCCGGTTCGAGTTCGGCGACGAGTGGTGGAAACTGCTCGCCGTGGCCGCCATCTTCGGCCTCATCAACACCTATATCCGGCCCATCGTTTCGCTTCTCAGCTTGCCGCTGAGGCTGATCACGCTGGGTGCAGCCGCCCTGGTGATCAACGTGGCCATGCTGCTCCTGACGGCGGTGGTAAGCGATCAGTTCGACCTGGGCTTCACCATCGCCGGTTGGCCGGTCGGAGGTATCGATGCCAACGTGATCATCTACGCCCTGGTGGCTGCCATCGTCATCTCGGTCGTGTCGACGCTACTGGGGCTGGTCCGCAAGGTAGTGCCCGGGGTGTGAGCCGGCGACTCGTTTCATCGGCGCGACCAGTCGATCGGGCTGACGGACGAGGTGGAGCGCGGCGCTGCCGGTAGGTGCTACCGCGGCTGACCCGCGGCTGGCTCTGCTTGGCCGCGGCTGGCTCTGCTTGGCCGCGGCTAGCGCTGCTTGCGGGCTATCGCGCGCGCCAGGTCAGCTTTGTCCATCTTGGCGCGACCGGGCACCCCGAGATCCTTAGCGCGATCATAGAGCTCAGCCTTGGTGTGGCCGTAGTAGTCGACACCGCCGAAGGTCTCGTAGTCGCGCTCTCGGGCAGGCTTGCCCCGCGCTGCCGCCCCAGGATCGGAGGGACCCTTCTTCTTCGCTTGCCAGCGGTCGCCGACCTTCTCGAACGAGTGCTTGAGTGAGGCGAAGGCGGTGCGATGGGCGCGCTCACCCTCTCCGTACTGCTCTACCGCACTGTCGTGCGTCTTGCCCCAGGTCTCACGTGCCTTGGCCGGTGACCGGCGGATCGTGGCCGGCATCTCTTTGTCAGCAGGCATCCTTCCCTCCCTGGTAGCGACGAACGCTCGGCTCGATGATAGCCGGCGTGGTGCCACCGCCTGAGTGACCGTCGTCGAGTAGGAACTGCCGACCGTGGCTTTACGGAGGGCGATGCCGGAGGTCGATCAGGGAGGAGGAGCGACACGAGCCGGGTCCGTGGTGCGGTGGTGCCTATCCGACGCACGTAGCGGCCTGTGGCGGCGTGGTCCTCGCTTGGTTCCTGCCAAAGGGGCGTGGCAGAGCCATGGAGTGGCGCCAGCGACCACGTCTCGTGCCGGGCGCTCACCTGAGGGCGCATCTGGGGTCACATGAGCCGTGCGAGCTGCGACCGTGGCACCGTGGTGCCCATGCGCCAGGACATCGGCCCGGGCGCGGGCCGGCTGGGTATCGGTCCGGCCGCGACCCGGGCGCGGGCCGGCAGCCTGAGATGGCCGGGGGGAGTCGAGCGAGGCCTCCGTACTTCCAAGGAGCCAGTCCCCTACGGGGGGTTCACTGAGTGCATCATCAACCGGTGTTCACAAGCCGTCCAGGCGGACCGTCCAGGTCGATCGACGTCCCCGTCGGGGTACTGGCCGAGGCCGCCGGTCGTTTCGGGACGCCCCTCTACCTGTACGACATATCGGCGCTGCTGGCCGACGCGCGCGCCATCGAGGAGGCGTTCCCTGATCCGTGGATCCG
>JACCYW010000461.1 GCA_013696275.1 Chloroflexota bacterium
CGACGGCGGGCAACAGCGTGGGCATGATGCTTCGCTGCGACGAGCGGATGCTCATCGCCAACAATACCTTCTATGACCTGGATGAATGGATGTTCACGATCACGGCCTCAGGCGGCACGTACGGCGGCACCATCAATGGCCTGACCATCGTGAACAATGTCCTCTTCATGCGAGATGGACGGATCTACACCATCAATAGCGCCATGCCAGCCTCGGTGGTCATCGATCGCAACGTGGTTTTCCGTGCCGATGGTGGCATGGTGGCATACGTTTACGGTCGCGGATCCACGGCGTCCCTGGATACGTTCAGATCCTGGACAGGCTTCGACTCGACGGGCCTCTGGACGGATCCCCTGCTCAGAGCATCCGCATCACTCGACCTGAGGCTGGCTGCGGACAGCCCTGCGGTGGATCTCGGGATGCGGCTCTCCAGCATCACCGACCCATACCACGGCCAGGCGCCCGACGTGGGCCGACACGAGTACCCGGACTGACAGCAGCGAGCGACTGCGTACCAGCGTCGGGGGATAGCGCCGCAGCGTGTTGCGCTATCCTTGCCCGCGCTCCAGCTGATCACCGCCGACGGCATCGCGGGGTCGCGAAGTCGATGGAGGCGGATACGCGAGGGGACCGATGATGCGAGTCACGCCGAGCCCGCCAGCCTGACGTGGGCCGTGGCATCGTAGGCATGGAGACCGCGGCAGCCCCGCCCGTCGCCCAAGCCACGCCTCGCTTCACGGCTCTCGTCGCACGCCTGGGGCTGACGTGGGTGCCCGGTCTGGCACTCCAGACCGCGGGCGCCTTCTTCCTCGTGTCGCTGGCGAATATGGGTGCGCGTGCCGAAGCGCCCTGGGCGGAGGGTCTCTTCTGGCTGGGGCTGGCGCTGCTATACGTGCCCGTCGGGTTGGCGCTGTTGGCCGGTCGCATGACCCGATCCGAGGTCATCGGCGCCATCGTCATCCTGGGAGTGGGCATGTTCCTGTGCGAGGCAGTCACCTATCCACTCGGTCCAGCATCCTTCGACGAGCTGCTTCACACACGCACGGCACAGGACGTGATAGAGAGTGGCCGCCTCTTCGGCTCGAATCCACTCTTGCCTGTCAGCCCGTACTACCCCGGGCTGGAGAACGTGACCACGGCGCTTCGATCGCTCTCACAACTGGATCTCTGGCCGAGCAGCATCGTGGTCCTGGGCATCGGCCGGGTCCTGTTCATGCTTTCCATCTTCCTGTTCGTAGAGGCGTTCGCTACTTCTTCGCGACTGGCCGGGCTGGCGGCACTGGTATATGCGGCCAATCCGCGCTTCCTGTACTTCGATTCCCAGTTCGCCTACGAGTCGCTCGGCCTACCGCTCGCTGCGTTCGTGCTGGCAACAGTGGCGATGAGATCGCGCCAAGGGTCCAGCCGCCTGGAGCTGCCGGCCATCGTGCTGGCGACGCTCGCCTGTGTGGTCACCCATCCTGTGACATCGGCCATGCTGGGCGCCTTCCTGGTCCTCTGGACGGTGGCGAGGCTGATCCTTGGCATCGCCCGGCGCAGGCACCGTCCATCGCCCAGCCCGGTCCTGGTGGCGCTATTCGCGGTCGGTGCGGCGGCTGCGTGGGCGTTCCTGGTGGCACCACCCGTGCTCGACTACCTCGGCCCGCCGGTGACCAGGGCGACGACACAGATCATCGAACTGGTCTCTGGCGAGGCCGATACACGGACCATCTTCCAGTCCGCTTCCGGAGAGGTGGCACCCGCTTGGGAGCGCATCGTCGGCCTTGGATCGGTGGCCGTCCTCACTGCCTTGCTCCCGTTCGGCCTGCTCGAAGCGTGGCGCCGCTACCGTCACTCTCCGGTGGCGTGGGTGATGGCCATCGTGGCACTCGGCTATCCGCTCGCCCTGGCCGGGCGCCTCTCGCCGCTGGGCGCGGAGATCGCCGCGCGGACGCCGGAGTTCCTCTTCCTGGGAGTGGGCTTCTGTATCGCCGCGTTCCTGACTCGACGGCGCAGCCCCGAGTGGCGCTCCTGGCGGTGGTCGTTGCTGGTGGCCGGAGCGGCGACGGTCGTCCTCATCGGCGGCGTCATCGTGGGCGTCCCCCGCTGGGCCCGACTGCCCGGTCGATACCTGGTGTCGGCCGATGCCAGGTCGCTTGAGCCGAATGGCATCGCGGCGGCACGATGGGCGCGCGCCGAGCTTGGGCCCGATCACCGCATGGTCGGCGATCGCACGAACCGGGTGTTGATGGGCGTGTACGGACACCAGGAGGTGCTCCTGGCCAACAACTCGCGCGTGAACCTGTCGGCGTTCTATCGGTCCTTCGCGTTCGGCGCCCCGCAGCGCCGCCTCGTCGCTGAGCAGCGCGTCCAGTTCGCCGTCGTCGACCTGCGCTTGACGATGCTCCTTCCGACCGTCGGTTTCTACTTCCAGAAACAGGAGCTCGACGCAGGGTCACCGATCACCCCGCTCCGTGCCGCAGGCCTCGGGAAGTTCGACACCGAGCCTCTACTCGACCGGGTCTTCGACAACGGGGAGATACGGATCTATGACGTGTCCTCGCTCGGACAGCCGGTCTCACCGTGATCACCATCATCCGCCTGGCCGCGCTCGTGGCATGCGTTGGCATCGTCGTCTCGGCAGCTCCACCAGCGATCCGGGCCATCGGTGCCATCCCCCTCATCTTCGTGCTGCCCGGCTACGCCCTTTCCCTGAACGCCGTTCCGCGCTCGGCGGATATGGCCACCCGAGCGGCCTGGACCCTGGGCCTGAGCATCACCGTCAGCGTGCTCCTGCCCATCCTTGTCGGCAGCGCCGGCATCCTCGTTTCACCTCAGATGTGGCTGGTCGGACTGGTCACGGTCACGCTGGTGGGCGAGGTGGCGGCCCGACTGCGGCCTTCCGTGCCGCAGCTGCAGCTGTCGCGGCCGCGAGCACGCGTACCCATGCGAACGGCAGCCTTCCTGGCCATCGCTGCGACCATCGCGCTGGGCGGGATCGCCGCCTCTTATGTGGACGCTGACCGGCGCGCCGTGACGACGGCGACCCAGCTATGGATGGTGCCGGGAACTGGCGGCGACGTGCGTATCGGCGTGATGCCCTACGGCTCGGGCGGCGAGCCTCTTCGCCTGGTCATCGACGATGGGTCGACGCGGCGGGAGTTCCCCATCGCGGCCACTGGCGCGACCTTCGAGACGACGTGGCCGCTGGCGGCAGACGTCACCGTGGTACAGGCGAGTCTTTATGTGGGCGACTCGTCCTCGCCTATCCGCGAGGTCTTCCACCGGGTCGATCCGTGACGGTGGCTGGCGGCGCCGGTAGGTCGCCACATCGCATCCATATCGTCGGCGGACCAGGCAGCGGCAAGACCAGCCTGGCCACGCGCCTGGCGGCGGAGCTGGGTCTGCCGCTGATCCACCTGGATGAGATCGCCCGGGTAGGCGGCGGGACCGGACCCGCCCGCTCGATGGAAGAGCGATCCCGAGACGTGAAGGGACTGGCGGCTTCGCCGGCTTGGGTGACCGAAGGGGTGCACCTCGGCTGGACCGACGAGCTCCTGGAGCGGGCGGAGGTCATCGTCTGGTTGGATCACGTCGGCTCGTCGGTGGCTTCGCGGCGGATCGTCACGCGGTTCCTGCACAACGCCGTCGCAGAGATGAGGCGAAGGCGCGGCCGCGAGCGCTTTCTGAGACTGGGTGACTACGCGCGCCAGCTGAGGGACCTGCTGACCGGCGTACGGGAGACGCGCGGCTACTACCCGAGCGGTGGCTCACGGATGGACGGACCGACCAGGTCGGAAACGCAGGCCCGCCTGGATCGTCTGGCTGGGCCTGGCCAGGAGCTGATCCATTGCCGTTCGGCGCAGGATGTCGACCGGCTGATGGCGAGATTCGCCCCGCCGACAGGGCCTATCGATAGCCCCAGCGCGCCACCAGGTCGCGATCCAGCAGTTCGCTGAGCCGGACCACATCCTCACGCAGGTCCTGGCGCAAGAGTCGCCGGGTGGCCTCTTCCATCGGCGGTCGGGTCGACGAACGGGTCGTCAGGCGATCCATCGCGGGACCGACTCGGGAATGCAGCCGCTTCGGGATGATCGACCGGGCAAGGCGCACGAGGGCGGGCGTGAGCATCAAGCGCCGCAGTAGCGGACTGGTGCGTCGCGCACTCGCATTGACGACCGTGGCGTCGATGGGCACCGGCTCGAGGCCGAGGAAGCGGACCACCTCCTCATACGCTCGGTGGGGATCGTGTCGGAAATCCTCGAAGATCAGGATGCAAACGTCGGAACCTCCGAAGACATCCAGGTATCGCTTGACCTGTGCGGAATAGCGACCCATCTCGCGGTACTGGAACGCCTTGATGTTGCGTGCATGGGCTGGTATCCGCCGGCCTTTCCTGCGGTCCTCTTCGGCTGCCAACGCATCCTCGAAGCGCTGCAGGTCTTCCGACCCACCGTAGATGCGCCGCTCGTGCAGGGAGTAGAGCATCTCGGCCGGATCACGCAGCATGATGATCGCCCGCGCTCGCGGGTTGGAAGCCCGGATACGCCGGGCCGCCATGGTCGAGAAGAGATACCAGGTCGACCCCTCACCGGTCAGCGATCCTGGGGGAGCTTCAGCGAACAGGTCGAGATACTCGTCGGCCGAGCGCATGAATGAGAGTGAATCGAGATAGCTACCTGAGTCCAGGTCGGTGCACATGAACCCGGGCTCCTTGCGCTCGGGCATGAAGATGCGCGGGTGGCGACCGAGATACTCGTACATGAACGTGGTCCCGGAGCGGGGCGCACCGACGATGTAGAAATCGGGATAGCGCCTTTCCACCGGCGGCTGCTCAACCATGCCGGGAATATAGACGCGCCGGCAGCCGGCCGAGTGCGGTCGAGTGGATGCCCAGCCGCCTGACCGCAGCGACCGCCAGGAGGATGTTCCAGGTCACGATGCTGATGGCAGCTGCCACCGCCGCCCCGACCACGCCAGCCATCGGGATGAGCACCAGGCCAAGGGCGACGTTGAGGGCGGCACCGGTGGCGATGCCGGCCGCCGCGTCGCGCTGGTGTCCGGTCATGACCAGAAGCGCGCCCACCGAACCGATGCCGGCATTGAGAAGCTGAGCCGCGCATAGGATGACGAAAGCGGGCGCCGCCGGAGCATAGCCCGACCCGAACGCAGTGGTTAGGATGGGCTCCGAAAACAGGATGAAGATGACGCTCACGGGCAGGGCGAAGAGCAGTACCGCTCGGGCCGAGACCGTCACCAGATGCTGGAGCTCTTCGAGGCGACCAAGTGTCCACAGACGCGCCACGGTCGGCTGGAGGGTCGCGTTCACGGCACCCAGTCCGAAGGCGATGAGCATCGCGCCCCGTGAGGCCACGGAGAACAGACCGGCGTCTTCCTGGCTGCGCAAGAGGCCGGACATGACGGTCCCGCTCTGCGCGTTGACGATCATCACCCCGCTCAAGAGGGTGAGCGACAGGGAGCTGCGGAACCAGGCTCGCGTTTCGTACGATGGCGCCACGGAGGAGGCCTCCCGGGGCCATGAGCGTCGCAGCAGCACGAGCGTCGCTCCGGTCGCGATGGCCAGGCTGGCCACGTGCAGTGCGATGGCCAGGGCAGGATCGAGGCCGGCGGGTAGCAGCGCGACCGCGCCGACGATCATGAGCAGCAGGACGGTGGGTCGCAAGGCCAGGTCCGGGGCTTGGCCGCGAACCACATGGTGCAGACCCATGATGACGCCCTGGTCGACCCGTGAGACCGCCATCAAGGGGATGGCCACCGATCCCACCAGCAGGCTGTCGCGCAGGATGGGATCACTGACCGTGACGACGGTGATGCCGACGACGCCGACGGCCACCAGTGACGAGATGGCCAACACGACGACGTTGGCCGAGATGACCAGACCCCGCATCGCGCGCCAGGAGGAGAGCGCAGCATAGGCAGCGACATCACGGATGGAGAGCCGGTCGAAGCCGAGCACGGCCGGCACTGCCAGTACCAACCCGAGCGCCACCACGAAGGCGAACACGCCATAGCCGGAGACACCAAGGACACGGGCCAGCACCACGGTGGCCAGGAACGTCATACCCGTGTTCAGGAGGTTCAGTGCCAGGCTTCCGGCCGCGCCCCGAAGGAGCGCCGACACCAGACCGCCTTCAGTCGAGGCGGTGCTCGGCGATCCGCTCGGAGGTCCGTCCACCACGCGGCAGGATACGACACGGCTATGTACACCTGACCCTCGGCCCGACCGAGAGAGCCGCTGTGGGACGGTCGATCGCCCGCCAGGCACCCAAGCCGGACGCCTGCCCGAGTAGCCTGGACCTCACCTGACCACATCACGCGAGGCCTGCCGCCACGGTATCCTGCCGCCAGCCATCCGGTCGGAGTGATGGTCGATCGCCGCGTCGCCGTGGCGCGGTGACTTCGCAGGGACCAGCCGTGGGCCCGTTCGTACCGACCGGCTGCGCCCTGAGGTGCCCGTGCGTCCGGATCGCTAAGCGGTCGGGACTTCCTCAGGACATCGTGTATGGCCGCGCATGCCCTGACCGGCGTCCAGCGGCGGGATCTCTGGGAGGAGATGGACTTGAGTGCTTCGACGCAGCTAGATCATACGGTCGCGCCCTTTGTGAGACGCCGACGGTGGCACCTCGATGGTCGCCTTCGGCGACGGATGTGGGGCCTGACGATGATCGTCAGCATCCTCGCGGTGGGACTCTCTCCCACCGGCGTCTCCGCAGCGTCCACGTTCTATGTCGACTGCTCCGGCGGGAATGACGGCAACAGCGGGACTTCCACCTCATCTGCCTGGCGCTCCGTGAGCCGTGCCAACGCGGCGCCGATGACGCCGGGCTCTAGGCTGCTGTTCAAGCGCGGTTGCACATGGAGTGGCACCGCACTCCTCGCGAAATGGAGTGGGACCTCTACAAGCCCGATCACCATCGGCGCCTACGGGACAGGCAACAGGCCACTGTTCCAGAATGCACAGGATCAGCTCTACATCAGGGGATCGTGGCTGATCATCGAGGGCCTGGCGGCGCGCGCAGACCCCGTGACGCGTGACACGCAGTGCGAGAACGCCCCCGCCGGCCGACGGACCGGCTTCCGGCTGGTCGCCGGGGCACAACGCAACATCCTGAGGGACCTGACCGCCGATGACCTGTTCATCGGCATCTGGGTCGACCGCGATGCCCACCACAACACGATCCGGAGCAACGTGCTGCGGAACAATCGCATGAAGTCTGATGTCTGGACATCGGATGCCGGAGCGGTCGGTATCTCGCTCATCGGCGATGACAACGAGATCGCCTACAACACTATCTCAGGAAGTGACGTTTGCTCTCGCTTCTATGGTCGGGATGGCTCGGCCGTGGAGGTCTACGGCGGCCAGCGCAATCGTGTCCACCATAACCGCGCCATGAACAACAACAACTTCACCGAGCTCGGCAACCCGCGCAGCGCTGACAATACGTTCGCGTACAACGTAGTCACCTCGACGCTGCGCGATGGTCACTTCCTCACGACTCGTGGTGGGAGCGATCAGAAATATGGCCCGGTGTACCGGACCAAGGCCTACAACAACTCCGTCTATCTACCCGGTGCCGCGGCCTATGCGGTGCAGTGCGTCAAGGGCTGCAGCTCATCGATACTCAGCTTCCGCAACAACATCATCTGGTCGGCTGATCGGATCGGTTACGCTGACGCTGCCTTCGATGAGGGCAACAACATCTACTGGACACCCGGCGGACAGCCCAAGATCTACTTCCCCATCAGCTCGAGCTCCAGGAAGGTCGATCCTCGTTGGATCGCGCCCGGTAGCGGCGACTTCCATCTCCAATCCGGAAGCCCAGCCATCAATACCGGTAGCAACGCCGCGCTTCAGTTGGGCTTCAACCTCGACTTCGATGGTGTCGCCGTACCCCAGGGCGGGTCCGTCGACATAGGCGCGTTCGAACGTGGGTCGGGCTCGTCACCACCTCCACCAGCACCGCCCCCGCCCACGACCACGGTCGCCTCGGATGCGTTTTCCCGTACCCTGTCCACCGGTTGGGGTAACGCCGACCTGGGTGGCCCGTACACCCACTTCGGACCAGCCACGTCGTTCGCCGTCCAGAGTGGCGCGGGCCTGATGAGGGTGTCACCCAACCAGAGCCGTGGGGCCACGCTTTTCAACACGTCCGTGCGCGACGTGGATGTCCGATTCCGTATCTCGACCGATGTGCTGCCTGCCGGCGACGGCAACTGGATCTACGTGGTCTCGCGACGGTCGACGGACGGGTCGGAGTATCGGACGAAGCTCAAGCTCCTGGGCGACAGTCGGGTGCTGGTGGGTACCTCCAAGACGTCGGGCGGCGTGGAATCGCCGATCGCCGTGGAGGTCGCCTCGGGGCTGACCTTCTCGGTTGGTTCCTATCTCGAGGTCCGCGCCTCGGTGACGGGCGCCGGCCCGACGACATTGCGACTGAAGGTCTGGCGGTCTGGCCAGGCTGAGCCGAGCGCCTGGAACATCACCGCCACGGACGGGACCGGTGCCCTCCAGGACGCTGGCGCCGTGGCGCTGCTTTCGTTCCTGCCCGGCAATGGGCGGGCAGCCACCCTGCGTTTCGACGATCTGGTGGTGAGGCGCCCTTGATGGGTGAGTGCACAAGAGGCGAGCCAGCAACGGAGGGCGCGAAGGCAACGTAGATCGTAGGGAGGGTCTTGCCCTAGCCGTTCCCAGGC
>JACCYW010000462.1 GCA_013696275.1 Chloroflexota bacterium
AGGGGCAGCTCGTCCGCAGCTCGGTGAGATAATCGACCCGTATGGGAACCGTCGAGGAAGTCGTCATCGCCCGCCGCACCGGCTTCTGCTATGGCGTGCGCGAAGCCATCGACTACGCCAAGGTCGCTGCGTCGGAGGGTAAGCGCACCCACACACTCGGCCAGGTGGTGCACAACGCAGGGGTCGTCACCGAGCTCCAGACCCAGGGCATCCGTACCGTCGACACACTCGACGATGTCGATGCCGGCGCGGCGGTCGTGATCCGGGCCCACGGCGTCACGCCGGAGGTCATGGAACGGGCGCAGACCAAGGGCCTGGAGGTCATCGACGGAACCTGCACCTGGGTCATCCAGGAGCAGAAAGAGCTGGCCAAGCTGGTGGAAGAGGGCTACACCATCGTTCTCCTCGGTACGCCCAACCACCCCGAGGTGGTCGGTCTCCTGGGCTTCGCACCGGACGCCATCCTGGTCGATGAGGAGGAGGACTGGCCGCGCATCCCGCGTCGCAAGCGCATGGCGCTCATCAGCCAGAGCACCCAGCCGCCCTGGAAGTTCGAGCGGCTCGCTGCCTACCTGGTCAGTCGAAGCCATGAACTGAAGGTCGTCAATACGGTCTGCCCGGTCACCATCCGCCGGCAGCAGGACACGATGGAGCTGGCCGAACGGGTCGATCTGATGGTCGTCGTGGGAGGCCGCAACAGCGCCAACACCAAGGAGCTCACCCGGTTATGCAACCTGAGCGGCAAGCCGGTGACACAGATCGAGACGGCGGCCGACCTCGCTGACGCAAGCGTCTTCCAGGCCGCCCAGGTGGTCGGGGTGACCGGTGGGACATCGACTCCGATAGAGGATCTGGAGCAGGTCGCCCAACGCGTGTACGAGCTGGCCGGGACCGGCGAGCTTCAAGGTCGCTCGGCCGAGTTGGCGCACATGGCTGTCACGTCGGTCGCCGACCCGGCCTACCGGAGCACTTCCATCGGTCGCCAACGGGCCGTCCGCCCCATCGCCAGCCCGGTCCGCGGCGCTGCCTGAGTGGCGCCCCGACGCGCCATCCGGCGACGCACTCGCACGGACATCGGTGACGTGCCCGCTGAGGGCCTGCCCATCGTGGCCCTGGTCGGCCGCCCGAACGTGGGTAAGAGCACGCTCTTCAATCGGGTGGTGGGTGGCCGTACTGCGATAGTCGAGGACCGAGCGCGCACCACGCGTGATCGTCTCTATGGCGTGGCCGAATGGAACGACCGACGATTCGTGGTCGTGGATACGGGCGGCCTGGAGCGGCATCCGGCAGACACCATCGAGGAGAAGGTCCAGGACCAGGCACGCCTGGCCATCAGCGAAGCGGACGTGATACTCCTGGTCGTCGATGCTGCGGCGGGCGAGACACCCGGTGACGCCGAAGCGGCTGACCTTCTGCGAGCTGCCAGGGCACCCGTCCTGGTGGCCATCAACAAGGCCGATAACGAGCGGCTGGAGCTGGACGGTGCGGAGTTCTATCGACTCGGCTGGGCCGAGACATACCCCACGAGTGCCATCCATGGCCGTGGCGTGGCCGACCTGCTCGATGCCGTGGTCTGGGCACTGCCGCCGGAGTCGGTCGCTGAGCAGCAGCGCAAGGAGCGCGAGGCGCGACTCGAGCAGGATATCGAGTGGGAGGAGCTTGCCGTCCAGGGCGATGCAGGCGGATCGACCGAGACCGTGGTGGAGATCGATATCCCGGCCGAGAGTGTCCGGGTGGCCATCGTGGGCAGGCCGAACGTCGGCAAGTCGTCCCTCCTGAACGCTCTGCTGGGGGAAGAACGAGTCATCGTCAGTGATGTCCCAGGGACGACGCGTGACGCCATCGACACCACCCTCGAATGGGCTGGTCGGCGGCTGCGGCTGGTCGATACGGCGGGCATCAAGCGCCGCGGCAAGGTCGCCGCGGGTCCCGCCGCGGAGCGCTTCAGCGCCCTTCGAGCGATGAAGGCCATCGGCCGCGCCGACGTGGCCATCCTGGTGCTCGACGCCATCGATGGCCTGACGGCACAGGATGCTCACGTCGCGGGTCATGTCGTCGATGAGGGCGTCGGGCTGGTCATCGCCATCAACAAGTGGGACCTGGTGGAGAAGGACGATCGGACATTCGATGGCTATGTCGATGCCATACGCGCCGAGGTGCCGTTCCTTAGCTTCGCCCCGATCGTCGCCATCAGCGCCCTGTCCGGCCTGCGGGTGAGCCGAGCGCTGGATGCCGCCCTGGTCATCGCCGACGAGCGGCGGCGACGGGTGGCCACCGCCGAGCTCAACCGCGTCCTTCGCGAAGCCACCTTCCGGCAGCCGGCGCCGGCGGTCCGTGGCAAACGCCCCAAGTTCTACTACGCCACGCAGGCCGCCATCGAGCCACCCACGTTCGTACTCTTCGCGAGCGAGGCGGGCAACGTCCATTTCAGCCACCGGCGCTATCTGGAGAACCGCATCCGGGCCGCGTTCGGGTTCTCCGGCACGCCCATCCGGCTCATCTTCAGGGAGCGGTCGCGCATCGAGCTGGAGCCCAGGCGACGTCCAAGGGTCGCACGCGGCCGCCAGCGCCAGATCCAGCGCGGTGCTCGTCGAGCGCCGACGGCCAGCCCGGACCGGTGACCTCCGACGGGTGATGGCGGCCGTATCACGTCCGACCGGTGACGCCAGGCGCGCGACGTGAGCGGATGACGCGGGCGTCATGAAAGCTGCCTCATGACGGCGGCCCATCGCGCCGTCGTGGGAGCCGGCGCCTGGGGCACCACGCTGGCCTTGATGCTCGCTCTAGGCGGGCCGGTCACGTTGCTGGCACGCGTCGCCGGGCATGCCCGCCAGATGGTGGAGAAGAGACACAA
>JACCYW010000018.1 GCA_013696275.1 Chloroflexota bacterium
ACGGCGTCCTGGCTGTCGCGGAGGCCGACGCCGCTGAGCCGATGGAAGAGGTGGAGCGCCTGCTGACCGAACGCGCGGCGGCGCGTGAGGCCCGTGACTGGCAGCGCGCCGATGCGATCCGCGAGCAGCTCGGCCGCATGGACATCCTGGTCGAAGACACGGCCGACGGGCAGCGCTGGCGCCGCCCGGCAGAGGTATCGCGTGTCTGACGACGCAGGCCGCCAGCGCGATCAGGGCGATGAGCGGGATCACCGTGAACGGGATGGCGGACCGCCGCGCGATCCGCCCGATCCGCGCGGCACCGGCCGCACCGGCGGTACCGGCGGTACCGGCGCGCAGGGTCCTTCCCGTTGGGCTCGACCGCCACCCTGGTCCGGCCCGCGCGGTGGCCAAGGTGGGCCGGCTGGATCTCCACGCCGTCCAGGTCGTTCTGATGGATCGACGCGCGGGCGTGTCCCAGACAGGCCGGGCTACGGTCGTCGCCCCGACAGTCCCGGCTATCGACCTGGGCCACGACCACCATGGCGAGACGATCGCGCTTCCCGCGGACCGAACACCCCACGACCCTTCGAGCAGCGCGGGGGCGACGCTGGTTGGCAAAGGGACCCGTACGATCGACCACGCCAGGAAAGCCACAGGCCCCGTCCCGAGGGCGGCTTCCGGCCCCGTCCCGAGGGCGGCTTCCGGCCCCGTCCCGAGGGCGGCTTCCGGCCCCGTCCCGAAGGCGGCTTCCGGCCGAGGGATACCGGGTATCCCGCTCGACGACCTGTTACCGCCATCGAGCGAGCGGCGGAAGGGGAGGAGATGGTGGCCGGGCGGCGACCGGTGGAAGAGGCCTTCGCGGCGCGACGGGCGGCCGTCCGGCTGCTTGTCGTGCCCGAGCGACGATCCGCACTGGAGGCGCTCGTCCTGCACGCGACCACGCTCCGCATCCCGGTGGTGGAGGTCGAAGGCGGGACGCTCACGTCGGTCGCCGGCTTCGATGGACACCAGGGCATCGCCCTGGTCGTCGCGGCCCGCGAGTGGTCGACCGTGGACCAGGTCCTGGCCCGGGCGCGCGAGCGGGGCGAACCCCCGTTCCTGCTTGTGCTCGACCAGTTGGAGGACCCGCAGAACCTCGGTACCCTCCTGCGCACCGCCGAGGCGTGCGGAGTCCATGGCGTCATCTTCCCGTCGCGCCGCTCAGCGCCTCTGACGCCAGCCGCCATCAAGGCCTCGGCCGGAGCGACCGAACACCTTCTCCTGGCACCGGTCGATGACCTGGGCGGTACGCTCGCCGACCTGAGTTCCAATGGCTTGCGACTGATCGGCGCCGACGAATCGGCAGCCTTGGCTTACCGCGAAGCTGACTTCCGCGGACCACTGGCACTTGCCGTGGGCAATGAGGCGCGCGGCCTGTCGCGTGCAGTCAGGCGCCGCCTGGACGGCACCGTGAGGCTGCCCATGCGCGGCCGCATCGCCTCGCTCAATGCAGCTGTGGCAGGCTCGGTGCTTCTCTTCGAGGCCGCTGCGCAGCGTGGACCGTCCGGCGCGGCGGATGGGCCGTCCGACGCGGACGAGGGATCCGAGGCCACGCATCGCGCGCCGCCGAGCACCTATGAGAAGGCCATCGTCGATGACCCAGCCACGCCGGCGCTCTCTACCTCGGTCGAAGACCCCAAGATCGCGCCCGACGAGGGACTGCTGCCCGATCGATGAGCGCGGCATGTGGGGCGTGTTCACCGACGCATCGACCGCCGGGCCAGGGTAGCCGTGTCGGACTGCGTGCTCCCTGCGACGGGCACGTTGCACGGGCGTCCCGTCGTGCGGTATCCTGCACCGTCGCCGCCGACGTAGCTCAACTGGCAGAGCAGCGGTTTTGTAAACCGCAGGTTCCGGGTTCGAATCCCGTCGTCGGCTCCAATCGAAGAGGAAGCTGCGCTCGACCCTCTTCACCACAGGGTCCCCGACCCTCGGAGCGCAGGCCCCGTGGGTAGGTTGAGCAGGTGGTGAGCTCCGCTGACTGTAGATCAGCCGTCTTCGACTGTGGGGGTTCGATTCCCTCCCTGCCCACCAACCCTCGGTCTCTGATCGAGCCCACATAGCTCAGCTGGCAGAGCACTTCCTTGGTAAGGAAGAGGTCATGGGTTCAAGTCCCATTGTGGGCTCCAGCCCCCGACGCGGCAGCGCCCGCACCCCGTAGGAGTGACTAGCACAGGCATGGCCAAGAAGAAGTTCGAGCGCACCAAGCCCCACGTGAACATCGGCACCATCGGTCACATCGACCATGGCAAGACGAGCCTGACGGCGGCCATCACCAAGTACCT
>JACCYW010000030.1 GCA_013696275.1 Chloroflexota bacterium
GAGCCACTGGGCGAGCCGCTCGGAGAGGCGCCAGGGCTGCCTGCCGGGCTGCCGCTGGGCACGGCGCCGGAGCTTCCGGGACTGCTGCCTGGGCTGCCGCTGGGACCACCGGAGGCGGCTGGCGTGACCGAAGGCAGCGGCGCATAGGTCCATTGCGCGCCACTGCCGCCACCACCACAGGCTGCAGCGACCAGACAGCACGCGCCTACGAGAAGCGCGTTTCGGATATAGAGGTAGTGACTGTGCATGGGTCCTAGTGTGCGACAAGTCGATGACGCGCGTTGAGCCAGAGGGGCCCACTCGCGGGTGAGCCGCACCCACCAGGCGCGGACGCTCGGGAGCGCCGGCTCGGCAGCCGAAGCCGGCTCCTAGCCTGTTCCGTGGCGGACCGGTGCGCCCTCCTCAGGCACGAGGCCCAAGCGGATGGCCAGGCCGGCGGCTTCGACTCGACCGGAGACCTTCATCTTGGCCAGGATCCGCCGCACATGGACCGCCACGGTGCGTTCGGAGATGAAGAGCCGCTTGGCGATCTCGCGGTTGGTCCGCCCCTGGGTCAGTACCACCAGCACCTCTGCCTCGCGCGGACTCAGCCCGAAGCGGTCACCGGTGCCCCATGGCGGAACGTAGGCCAGCCGCTCTTCGATGGCGCGCCTGGTATCCGGGATGTCAGGACCGACTCGGCCCGGGCCGACCGGCACAAGGGACCTGGCTGAGCCGAAGCCGGTCCCGGTCGACCGACCGGTCCAGGCGTCGGATGATGAGCCCATCACAGGCACGGCCACCAGCGAACCAGTCAGGAGCGGCGCCGACACTGGTATGGCCAGATCCTCGGGCCGCACGTCCGGGAGGCGCAGACGGGCTCGGCGAGCGAGATCGGCCAGTTCGCGCCGCAGCGGCAGTGCTTCAAGCTGGCCACTGATCCGCCAGGACTCCAGCAGTGGAGCATGAGCGGCTTCGCGACCCTGCCCCGCCTGGAGCTCGGCCGAGGCCTGCCACCACCTGGCCTTGGCCTGCTGATAAGGATTCCCGACCGCCGACCAACCTTCCGCCACCTTGGTCCAACGGACCGCCGACGGCTTGCCGCGCAGCCGGGTGAGGTGAGCGCGAGCGGTCGCCAGATGCAGGTCCGCTTCCCGTCGTGCGCCCAGGGTCGGGCCCAGGGTACTGGCTCCGACCTGTCGTTCGGCATCGCCGAGGGCCCGGGCGGCCAATTCGCCAGCCGTCCCGACTGACCCGTAGTCCCGCCGCTGCCGGCCCTGCTCGGCGAGGGCGGCGGCCGCCTCCAGGGCGGTCGACGCTGCGGCGGCGATCTGCAGCGGATCGGACGTCTCCAGGACCCGGTGCCATTCCCGTTCGGCGACGGCCACGGCATCCGCTGCCTCATCGCGCCACAGTAGGAGGCTGACGGCGGCGCGCAGTACCAGCGCCGTCCACTGGCCGGCCGGCACGTGCTCCAACTGAAGCAGCATCTGGCCCACCAGACTGGCCGCCTCTTCGTCCGCCCGCGACTCGACCAACACCAGGCCCAGATAGAGGATGGGGCTGAACCAGGCGACGCTGGCCGGCCGGTATGCCATGCCCGCCCGACATTCCACCTCGGACTCCGCCCAGCGGCCCAGCTGGAAGAGGATGTCGGCAGCATTGCCGCGCAGGAATGCACCGTACGTGTCACCGAGGCCCGCCGCCCGGGCATCCCGGATGCCCTCATTGACCACCGTCAGCGCCTGCTCGCGGCGCGAGTCGAGGTCGAGCAGAGTGGTCCGGTTGGCGTAAGCGCGCATCAGGTCATCCAGATGCCCGCACTTGCGCGCCACATCGGTCGCCTCTTCCAGCAGTGCCAGGCCGCCGTCCAGGTCACCGGTATAGGCGGCGTCGACGCCCAGCGTGCAAGTAGCGTGGCCCAGTTCCTCGAGCGCGATCGGCTCTGACCGTCGAGCGGTCGCCTGTGCCTGGCGCGCCATCTGGGCGCTCTCAGCGAAGCGCCCGTCGATCATCAGGTGCTGCGCGGTGGCAGCCAATGCGCTGGCCCGAGCGCGCGTCGGACGATCGGGGATGACCGTCAATGCCTGATCCATGGCCGCCAGCCCACCGACCAGATCACCACCAGCCCAGCGATACCGGCCCAGACCTTCATACAGCTCGCCAAGGCGGAGCCGCTCATCCTCGGCGCGTCCTGTCCGTGTCCCGTCGCGCGCCGTGGTCCGTCGCGGTCGCGTGTCGATAGCTCGTTGGACGAGTGACGCGGCACGCCGGAATGACCCGGCGAAGGCAGCTGCGCGGGCCGCCTCGCCAAGTGTGACGGCCAGGGCAGTCGCCGGGTCAGCCTCCCCTTCCGGTGCATCGCCCAGGTCGAGTGCCGCCTGGAAGTGGAGCAATGCCGACTCCCCGGGATCCACCGCACCGGCCTCCATAGCCGCCTCGATGTGAGCCGCGCGAGCCTCGACCGGGCGAGCGCTGGCAGCCCAGTGCCAGGCCGCTTCGGCCGCCGGCAGGTCGGCATGGCCGGCCAGGGCAGCGTGGTTGGCCCGTCGCTCAGGCGGCAATGAGATCGACTCGATGGCCTCAGCGCCGAGCTCATGGAAGATGCCCAGCTCGTCGCCGGCGCCGACGTCGATGACCAGTCCACTGGCCAGCGCCTCCTCGACCGCCGCCTCGGTCAGTCGCTGTTCGTTGAGCGCCGGGAGTCGCAGGCAGGTCGAGCGCGGCACAGGCCGGCGCGCCGCGGCCAAGATCCGCACGAGCCTGCGTGCCGGCGCGGCCAACGCCTCGAGCCGCGCCCCCAGCACCTCCTCGAACGGATCCGAAAGGCGGATCCCCTCGAGAGCGGTATGGACCGCAACGAGCTGACTCGCCAGGAGCGGATTGCCACCCGAGCCCTCACGCAGGGCTGCCACGAAGCGCGCCGAAGGTCGCTCACCGCTGAGCCGCTCGGCCAGGAGGGTCAGTTCGTCATCATTGAAGGAGGGCGGATAGAGGAGTCCGATATCGGGCGCATCGATCAGCCCTGAGATGAAGCGTCGAGCAGGGTGTCGCCGGTGCAGCTCATCGGGCTGGCACGAAAGGAGGATGCAGATGCCGCGCGAACGACCCGAACGAAGAAGGGTCTCTACGGCCCGCCGGGTGGCTGGGTCGGCCCAATGAAGATCCTCCAGGGCGAGCACCAGCACCCGATCCTGCGCGATGCGGCCGAAGATACCGATGACCGACTCGACGATCCTATCGCCGGTCCGTCCACGAGCCGCCAGAGCCGGCACGTCGTAATTGACGCCCACCCGATCGAGCCTGGCGCGAGTGGCCGGCGCGAGGAGCAGCAGGTCGTGGCCGGCCGGCCCGACGGCCGTGGCGAAGGAGTCGTCGTCCAGCGCTGCGAGGGCGCCATCGAGCGCTTCGGTCAGTGGTCCGTAGGGCACCCAGGCGCGCGGTTCGATGCCATGACCGCGGCCGATCACGACGTGCGACAGGCCGGCCAGCCGATCGCTCAACTCGTCGATAAGGCAGGAGATACCGATGCCAGCCGGCCCGGCCAGCAGCATACGGGCGGATCCGCCGTCCGCCGTGCGCTGCAGTGCCTCCGCCAGCTGGGCCAATTCTCCCTCCCGGCCCAGG
>JACCYW010000050.1 GCA_013696275.1 Chloroflexota bacterium
AACGTGCGACGCATCGGCTTCGTAGCCAGCGAGGTCGTCCGCCATGGCGGTATCTGTGTCTGCAGCGTGGTCAGCCCGTACCGCGCGACCCGAGACGAGGTACGCGAGATGGTGGGCGAGGCGTTCATCGAAGTCTTCGTCGACACGCCACTGGAGGTGTGCGAGCAGCGCGACGTGAAGGGCCTCTACGCGGGCGCACGTTCTGGGAGCGTGGTCGCGATGACCGGTCTGGACGACCCGTACGAACCGCCCCTGAACGCCGACCTGGTGCTGCACACGATCCAAGTGACCGCCGATGAGAACGCGAAGCGCGTCCTCCGCGTGCTCGAAGCTCGAGGCGTCCTTGATGAGATGGGGCCCGGCAGTCCCGGGTAGACATCCGGCGACCGGCTCGTCGGCGTGGCGCTAGGCTGCACGGATGAGTGGCATGCTGGAGCTCCTGGAGCAGCGCCATGGTGTCCGGGCTGCGGATGGCCTGCAGATACTGTCAGTCGAGGCCCTCGTGCGGCGCCCATTCGACAGCGGCCTGGCGCTCCTGGTCGTGCCCCATCCGATCGACCAGGATGGGACGCGCGAGCCGGTAGGTGGTTACCAGCCGCCCATCCTGCCTGGCCGCCATGGCCACGGCGCCGATCCGCTTGCTCTCCTGCGACGCCTCTATCCCACGCGCCACCCGGTCCTTGCCTTGGATGCTTTGCCCGACACCATCCTGGAAGCCATCACCGATCAGGAGGTGCGGTCGCGGACATTCTTGTTGCCGCCGCTGCATGGAGCGGATGCGCCCTCGAGTCCTCACGCTCTGCCCTGGCTGGTGGCTCGGCTGCGGGCGCCCGATGGGTGCCCGTGGGACCGTGAACAGGACCACCTGACCCTGCGCCCGTTCCTGGTGGAGGAGACCTACGAGGTCTACGACGCGCTGGAGGACGGGCCGACCGCTCAGCTGGCGGGAGAGCTGGGCGACCTCCTGCTCCAGATAGTGCTCCATGCTCAGCATGCCGCCGAGGCCGGTGTCTTCGATATGGCCGATGTCTATGCCGGCGTGGTGGCAAAGATCGTGCGCCGCCATCCGCATGTCTTTGGTGACGTGGCGGCGACCAGCGTAGGTGAGGTGGTGCGGAACTGGGAGACGATCAAGGCCCGCGAGCGCCTTGACGGCGCCACCGCCAGCGCCAGGGCCGGCCAGCGAGAGGCTCTCGTGCCGGGTGCCTTCGCCGGTCTGTCCAGGTCGCTGCCCGCCCTCGCCTACGCCCAGGAGATGCAGGCTCGGGCGGCTGGGCTGGGCTATGACTGGCCCGATCGCCTTGGTGTCATCGCCAAGATCGCCGAGGAAGCGGAAGAGCTGGCGTCGGCCGAGGACCAGCTCGCCCGGAAGGAGGAGTTCGGGGACATGCTGTTCGCGCTGGTCAACCTCGCACGCAAGCTCGATATCGACGCCGAGGCAGCGCTGCGGGCGGCCAGCGGTAAGTTCGCTTCACGATTCGCGCGCGTCGAACGACTCGCCGAAGTCGACGGTATCCAGCTCCCCACTCTCGGCCTGGAAGCCCTCGACGAGCTCTGGCAGCGAGCCAAAGCGGAGGAGCTGGAGAGCAGGTCGCAGGTGGTGGCAAGATCATGAGCGCGGCTGGATCATGAGTATCGGCAGTGGCCCGCGCATCCGGGCCGATGGGCGAACGCCGGGCCAACTCCGGCCGGTATCGATAACGCTCGACGTCCAGAAGTGGGCGAGCGCCAGTTGCATCATCCGGATGGGCGACACGCACGTGCTGTGCGCCGCCTCCGTGGAGGATCGCATCCCACCGCACCTTCGGGGCAAGGGCCGAGGTTGGGTAACTGCCGAGTACGCGATGCTGCCGGCGGCGACGTCAGAGCGCTCCCAGCGGGAGTCGGTCAAGGGTCGCCTGGGTGGCCGCACACACGAGATACAACGCCTCATCGGGCGCTCGCTCCGCGGCGTCGTGGACACCGTCGCACTGGGTGAGCGGACAGTGACCCTGGACTGCGATGTCCTCCAGGCGGATGGCGGCACGCGCACGGCGTCGGTCACGGGCGCCTATGTTGCTCTCGCCATCTGTCTCCACCGCCGAGGCCTGGAGCGGGCGCTGGTCGCTCGCATCGCCGCTGTGAGCGTCGGCCTGGTCGATGGACGGCCGCTGCTCGACCTGGATTACTCGGAGGACTCCTCCGCCGAGGTCGACTTCAATGTCTGCGGCACCGACGCCGGCAAGTACGTCGAGGTACAGGGCACGGCGGAGGGGAAGGCCTTCGACCGCGGCCAGATGGACCAGCTGATGGCGCTTGCCGACGCTGGCCTGGGCCGCCTCTTCGAGATGCAGCGCCAGTCGATCGAGGGAGCGACCATCAAGCGGTGAGCATCGATGGCGGCCGTGCGCTCGTCATCGCCACCCGCTCACGCCACAAGCTGGCGGAGCTGCACGAGCTCCTGACGCTCGAGCGGGCGCGATTGATGACCCTCGATGAGGTGGGCTGTCTGGAGGAAGCCGTCGAGGAGGCGCCCTCGTTCCGCGGCAACGCGGTGGCCAAGGCCTGCTTCTACGCCAGCTGCGGCAGGGCGGCCACGCTGGCCGATGATTCGGGCCTCGAGGTCGACGCCCTCGACGGCGCACCGGGCGTGCGCTCCCGACGCTACGCTGGTAGCCAGGCGACGGACGTCCAGAACAACCAGCGCCTCCTTGCCGAGCTGGATGGCCTGCCGCCCGAGCGACGGGCAGCGCGCTATCGCTGTGTCCTGGCCTTCACCGACCCCGACCTGCCGGCGGCTGATGGTCGCCCCCTGGTGGTCACCCGCTCCGGTGTCTTCGAGGGCCGCATCGCTCTTCGCCCGCGCGGCGCGGGTGGTTTCGGCTACGACCCCCTGTTCGAGCCGCTCGATGAGCCACCCGGTGGCCGCACCGTGGGTCAGCTGAGCGCCGCGGAGAAGAACCGCGTCTCTCACCGGGCGCGCGCGGCACGGGCGATGGGTCGCTACCTGCGTTCCGCGGGCTACTGAAGAGCGCCACCCGGCGCGAGCACGCGAAGCGTGCGGTGGTGGACCGAGAACTGGACCGGCGTAGTGCCCAGATCGCGGGAGTCGGCCCGGGCTGGCAGTGGCCGATGACCGGTGATGCGGACCTGTGACGACCGGTAGCCCCGCACGTGCGGCGAATAGGCTCGCCGGCCGAAGGCGAGGGACGCGAAGTGGCGAATCAGATCGAGCTTGGAGAAGTGGCGGAAGACGTTGATGTCGAGCTGCCCGTCGTCGAGCGATGCGTCGGGTGCGACGGTGAACCCGGCTCCGGTGTATGGCCCGTTGGAGGCAGTCACCATCAGCGCTCGGGTGGTCACCGTCTCATCGTCCATCTCGATGACCATCCGCGCGGGACGGAAACGGAAGGCCGTCAGGATCGCGCGGCCGAGTCCCCGATAGTCGCCTTCATCAGCCTGCTGCACGTCCTTGAAGATGGCCGCGTTCATGCCCACCGAGGCTGATTCGTAGAACGGCTCCTGGCCATGGAAGCCGACGTCGATGGCGCGCACCTGGCCAGCCGCGATGATCGCTGCCGCCGGGTCGAGCTCCCGGGGGATCTCGAGCATGCGTGCGATGTTCATGACGCTGCCCATCGGCAGGATGCCGAGCGCCGTCGGAGTGCCCAGCAACTCCGTGCCGATGAGACCGACGCTGCCGTCACCGCCGGCGGCCACGACCGCGGCGTAGCCAGCTCGGACCGCTTCACGCGCCGACTGGCGGGCCTCTTCCTCAGAGCTCGACGTCACCAACTCGTCACCCAGGCCGTGGCGAGCCATGAGTGCGCGCATGTCCTCTTCGCTCGTCCGGTCGGTCGGTATACCTCCTTTGGAGCCAGCCGTCTCGTTCCAGATGATGCGCAGCGGCTGCGGTGTCATCGACCGAGCCGGCTGGCCACGGACGGCGACTTCGCTTTCAGTCGACGGTAGATGGAGGCCAGGCTGATCACGTAGGTCAGGCCCAGGAAATACGAAGCGGCGACGTCGGTCGGCCAGTGGTGACCCTGATAGATCCGCGACGGCCCCACGAACGCGACGAACGCACCCAGGCCGCCTACCACCAAGCGGCGCGGCCAGGTCGGTCGAACGATGGTGTGAAGGACATAGGCCAGCCAACCGTACGTGCCGACGTAGGTGATGACGTGGCCGCTGGGGAAGCTGGAGCCACCCAGCGGAGCGGCGATGACCCGCAGGTCCGTGCCGGCCACCGGTCGCGGACGCCGCATCAGCGACTTGAGGATGGTCGATAGGCCACCCGTGCCCCAGGCCAGGAGTTGCATGGCCGCCTCTACCCGCAGCCGCAGCAAGAACAGGACGGCCGTGATGATGGGCGGGATGATGCGGCTCTGAGGTGGGAAGCCGGGCCATGAGACGAGGGTCATGAGTCGCGCCAGCGTCGCGTGCCGGACGGCCTGGAAGCGGATCATCAGCGCGACATCCAGCGCATCGCTCCGGCGCGCCTTGACCAGGCCGAAGATGATGCCGAAGCCCAACAGGCCGATCCAGGTCGCGACATCGGCGGTCCGCGACCGCTGCATGACGGCATGTCGCGGCATGGCCAGTGACTCGGGCGGTCGCCCGCCGGCTCGATCAACCATGGGCGCCAGTATCGCGGACGCGCCGCGTGCCCTTGGCCCAAGTCGCAGCCACACCGAACCAGGCAAGACCCAGCAGTAGGCCGCCCAGGACATCACTCGGCCAATGGACACCATCCGCCACCCGCGCGACACCCATGGCCGCGCCCGCCGCGGCGCCGGCCAGGACGGCCCTGCCGAGTGCGCTTGGCCCCTGTCGGGACACGAGCCACGTCGCAACAGCCACCAGCGTCACGGCCCGAGCCACGTGTCCACTGGGAAAGGCGAAGCTCTCGTTCCCCAGGAAGTCCAGCACATCGGCGCCGTCTGGCCGCGACCGCCCGACCACCAGCTTGACGGCGACGACGAACGCCTCGGTGCTCAGGGTGGCCACCAGGAGAAGCGCCGCGCGACGATGCTGCAGTGCCAGCGGGACAGCAAGTGCGAGTACCAGGATGGCCCAGACGATGGGCTGTCCGAGGGCGTTGAGTCCGTCGATCAGGGGCGCCGCGAGGCCAGCCCTCAGCGGTCCAGCCGCGGCGCCCAGAGCCACATCGAGCTCGGTGGTCGCGCCCAGCATCACCGCCGCGGCGAGCGCGACCAAGGCTACCGCCGAGGCGAGAGCCAGCCGCACTTACTTGAGTCCCCTGGTGCAGTCGAGACTGGCTACCGTGCCCCTGAAGGAGGGTGCGATGCCGGAGACCCGGTCAAGGCGGATAAGCATCGTGAGCTGGGACCGTGGCGCTCCGATGCCCATCTGGCACAAGATGGCCGCTTGGAAGGCAGATGTCCTCCGGCTCCTGCCAAAGGGGCATGACAGCGCCATAGCGCGGCGCTAGCGACCGCGTCTCGAGCCGGGTGCTCAGGCGAGGGCCGCTCCGGCACCAGATGGGCACTCCGACCGACGACCGTGGCGCTGTGGTGCCCATCCGGCACAGGATGACCCCGCTGGCGCCACCCGAGTGAGATCCCTGGTCAGGCGGCCACCACCCTTGGAGGCGAGGTGCCGAGCGGCGACGCTGGGCCGAAGCGGCGAACCTCACTCAGGCGCGTGTCTTGCTCGATCAGGTCAGGTCAGGCCCGCGTCCGGATCATCCGCCGAGCCGTGATCCATCCCGGCCGACTTGCCGCCCGTGAACTCGTCGGCCGGCGATCCTTCGTCCTGGTGCTCCGCAGGCACATCAGAGCCGTCATCCCCCTCGGACCAGGGCTCCGTGCCCTTGTCACCCGGCTCGATCGAGGGATCGACGTAGTTGCGCTCGTTCTCGGCTTCCATCTCGTCCTCGGCTTCCATAAGGCGCTCCTCCACCATCGATGACGGGCTGTTGGGGTTGGGGCTGGGCGACCCTCGTCGGGCGCCGCCGTCATTCTGATGCCATAGACACCGCGGTCCACGTTGCTCGCGCCCGCCTCGAGCGACCGCGCCACTCCCTCCTCGGCCTGGCTGACCTGCCTTCTGAAGGCAGGACTTGCGAACTTCGAGGCCTGGTTACACTCGGCCTTGCGAAGTCCGCGTTTGCGCATCCTGCCCCTTCCTCCGTGCGTCATCTTCAGCCGAGTGGTTCTGTTGGAGTTTCCTCTGCTGTCTCGGGCAACTGACACGCACGGACCCGCCCGTGGTTACCCGCCCGGGTCCGTACCCCGCGACGGACCTGTCGAGCCGGAAGCTGGCCACTCTGTAGATGGGGCGTATCCGAACCAGTCGCCTGCCTCCGCTGTGCCTCGGATCCCCGGCGTGTCCTGCGTCCAGTACTGGTTCCCGTTGGCCCTGAGGCCGTCGGCCGAAGAACCGTAGATCACGTTCAGCGCACCGGCGTCCTTCCTCGTCCCTGCGGGGTCCTTGTCTCGGAGGTCCTCGAACCGCACGCCGATGGCTAGGTCCGTCGCCCCGTCGCCATCGAAGTCGGCCGCTCCCAGGGAGATGCCGAAGAGGTCCCCCGGCTCCGTCCTACCTTGGATTCCGGGACTGTCCTGTGTCCAAGCCTGGCTCCCGTCCGCGGTGAGGCCGCCGCTGGATCCCAAGATGACGTTCACCAGGCCACGATCCTGGAAGATGTCGTCGTCGTACAGATCCTCTCGAGGGACCCCGACTGCGAGGTCTGTGAAGCCGTCGGCATCGAAATCGCCGGTGGCTAGCGCGTTCCCGAACTGGTCGCCTCCGTC
>JACCYW010000057.1 GCA_013696275.1 Chloroflexota bacterium
AGACGGCGATGGAAGCTGATGGGCAGACTGCCCGAATAGAGCAGTGCGTCGTGAAAGCCCTTGAGTGAGAACGCATCCCCGAGCCGGCGCCGCTCGTCCTCGCGGAGGCGCAGCAGGAGCACCTTGCCCAGCAGGTAGGACAGCTGGTAGGTCGGTGTGTAGGTGAACCGGCGCACCTCGGCGGTGGCATTGGGGCGCTCGAAGCCGGTGTGTTCGATGAGGAAGTCGATGGCCGCCTCGACACCGATATCACCTCGATGCAGGCGGATGTCCAGGATGATCCGACAGGCACGCCAGATGGCGTCCGTGTACATGATCACGCGGTGCCGTGGGCTGGCATCGAAACCCTGTTCGCGCATCATCTGCTCGCTGTACATGCCCCAGCCCTCGACGAACTCGGGTGCCTCCACCAGCAGTCGAGCCAGACTGGGATGCCGTCGGGCGGCTGCCAGTTGGAGGTGGTGTCCCGGATACGCCTCGTGGATGCTGGTGTTGCTGATGGAGTACCAGTTGTGCTCACGCATCGACCGTGCGTCGCCGTCGACCGATGGCGTGACGATGTAGATGCCCTGCGGATCGCGGTCGAAACGAGCCGGTGTGAAGTAAGCCGCGAAGGGCATCACCTTGCGCAGGTATTCGGGCGTCGCGATGACGGACAGTCGCTCACCGCCGGGTATCGTTGCCAGGTCGTGTTCGACGACATGGTCGCGCGCTCGGAGCATGACCTGTCGATAGGCATCCAGCGCCTCATCGAACGTCGCCGGGTGATCGCTCTTGATGGCATCCATGACCTGCGCCTCGGATGCCGCTGGATCGAACTCGCTGGCCGCCTTGCGTCGCTCCTCGTGGTTGAGCGCCAGTTGCTCCTGCCCGATGGCCAGGATCTCGTCGGAGCTCAGACCATCGATGGCACGCAGCGCGATGAGCTCGTCGTAGTCAGCTCGGCCGAGGGGGAAGTCATCTGTGGCAGTGCCCAGGATCTCCGCCAACCAGGCGCGATAGCCGTCGAGCGCCCCTTTGGCGCCCGTGACGGCTCTTTGGAGGCGTCGACTCTCGGCCCCATCCTCCGGCAGGGCATCCTTGCCGGCCGCAGCGATCTGCTCGAAGAGCGAGGGTAGCGAGCCGGCCGCGTCCAGCTCCAGCTGATTCCAGAGCCGGACGGGACGATCGCCCAGCCGCGACTTGACCTGCTCGATGGCCTCGGGGGCGGCTTCGAGTCGACCGGCCATCGAGACCAGGCGTTCCCGCAGCGGCGCGAAGTCGCGCGCCAACAGGCCGAACAGCCCGTCACCGATCTCATCGCAGGCATTGGCGCGCCGTTCCCACAGCCGGTGCTGCTCGAGGTCGAAGATCTGTCGGCGCGCTGACAGCAGGGAAAGCTCGCGCTCGAAGCGTTCGGGCTCGCTCATCATCGCGCCGTCGAGACTTTCCACGGCCGCCACGAAGGCCTTCTCGGCGGCCAACTCCGCTGACACCGCCTCAGGCGAGAGGTCGGCCAAGCGGTGGTCCTCAGAATGGATGCCCATGAATGTCGCGTAGACCGGGAACGACCTCATGATCCGCCCAAAGCGTTCGTGGACAAGGATCCGGTGCTCGCGGTCGACGCCGTCCACTTCTTCGGGGATGGGTGGCAGGACCGACTCCACGTCCGTCAAGTGGCTCTCCTCGTGTGATCGCATCTCGCGGTCACGGTCGCGGTCATGCGCGTGCCGTCGTCGTAGCGGTGGGCGTCGTCATCTGGTGACACCAGCCGTTAGCGCGGCCGCCAGCGCCCGGCGGCAGGCGGACAGCACCCGCTCGATATCCGTCGTTTCGATGCCGTGATGGGTTACCGCGCGAATCTGGCGGTGAGGGTACTCGACCATCAGCACACCGTCCTGCGCCAGGGCATCCAAAAAGGCCGCCCGCGGGCGGGTCCCGGCATCGGGCGGACCGACCTGGAAGAGGACGAAGTCGGTGCGCACGCGATCCGGATCGAGCCCTTCGATGCCCGGCATGGCGGCCAGCCCATGGGCCAGGCGCGAAGCGTTCTGGTGGTCCTCAGCCAATCTATCGATCATGCCCTCTGGTCCGTCGCGAAGGGCGACCGAGCCGGCTGCCGCGATGACGCCCGCCTGGCGCATCCCGCCGCCCAGCAGCTTACGGGCTCGACGTGCTTTCCAGATGAACTCGCGCGCGCCGACGACGACCGACCCGACCGGACAGGCGAGACCCTTGGAGAGGCAGAAGCTGACCGAATCGGCGGCTCCGACGAGGTCCCTGGCGGGCACGCCGAGGGCCACCGCAGCGTTGAAGATGCGAGCCCCGTCCACGTGCAGCGGCACTCCCCGCTCATGGGCGATGGCCGCCACCTCCGCCGTGTAGTCGGTCGTCAGGGGTTGGCCCATCGAGTGACCGTGGGTGTTCTCCAGACAGACCAGTGCGGTGATCGGCTCGTGGCTGTCTGAGGGGTCGCGGAATGCCGCTCGGATGGCGGCCGGGTCCATCGTCCCGTCCGCGCGTGCCGGGAGGGTACGCACGGAGGCCCCGACGACGACGGCGTGGCCGGCCGCCTCGTCGTGGACGATGTGCGACTCCGCCTCAGCGATGATCTCGCCACCGCGTGGCACGTGCGCCATCTGGCAGACCAGGTTGCCCATCGTCCCGCTGGCCACGAACAGGCCGGCCTCCTTGCCCAGCAGGTCGGCGGCGCGCTCCTCGAGCGCTATCACCGTGGGATCGTCGCCGAAGACATCGTCGCCCACTTCCGCCTCGGCCATCGCGCGGCGCATCTGAGGCGTGGGCTGGGTGACCGTATCGGAGCGCAGATCGATGAGGTGGTCGGGCACGGGCAGGGAGGATACCGCGGGTAGTCGGGGAGCCCATCCAGTAAGCTATCCTTCGGCTTCGTCGCTCGCGGACCCGTGGTGTAGCGGCCCAACATGCCAGCCTGTCACGCTGGAGATCGCCGGTTCGAATCCGGTCGGGTCCGCCACCTTCCTTTCTCACGTACCATCCGACCGATGTCCCGTCCCACGAATCACCCACTATGAGCGTGCGCGACCAGAACGCGCCCCTTCGCCGCCAAGCTGTCCAACGTCGAGAGCCTGGCTCATCGCCGCCGGGTCCCCGACGCGGCATCGGGGCATCGCAGATCCTGGTGACCATCCTCTTCATCGTCTTTCTGGTCGGCACCGTCGGCTTCATCGTGGCTGCGTTGGGACCGCAGCCGACGCGGACGCCTGACCCCTCGGCGTTCATCGCGGCATCTGGCTCCGCCCATCCGAGCGGAGCGCCACAGACGCTCCCGCCCTCGGTACCCGCCGGTTCGACCGATCCCGCCACGAGCGGCGACCCGAGCACATCCATCGATCCCTCGGCATCGCCCTCCCCGTCCGCGCCACCGGTGGTCGAGGACGTGCTCATGCCGATCGTGCCAGTGGTCGGATTCTGGGAGTCTGGGGCGGGGCTTTCGCGTGCCGAGCTGACGGCCGCACTGGAGGGTTCGACTGACCGATTCAGCTCGGTCATCGTGCCCCAGGAGGATCGCGCTGCCATCGGCGCCGCCCTCGGCATCGATATCGCCGCGTCGGTGTCGGTCGGGGACGCAGACGCCATCGCGACCGCCTTGGGCGAAGGCGCGCTGGGTCTGATGAGAGCTGCCGATGTCACGCCGCGGGTCCGGGCCATCCCTCTGGAGGGCAAGGAGCTATTCGGGAATGACCGGCTGGACTCCACTCTGGATTGGCCGCTGACCGTGACCGTGGATGAGACAGCTGATCGCCTGTGGGATCAGTCGGCAGCCGTGACCGTCGTCGTGGGCGGGGACTCGATGATGGATCGGGGCATCTACGAGCGAGTCGTCAACCGCGGCAAGGGGTCCGACTATCCCTTCGACGGTGGCACGGCGGAGATCACCGGCCGCTACTGCTGCGGCCCGTTCGTGTGCTGCTACGAGGTTCCGTCGTTCGAGAAGACGGGCAATGCGGGCATCGTCCGAAGACTCGTCGAGGATGCCGACCTGACCATGATCAACCTGGAGAATCCGCTCCCGGACAACTGGGTCTTCCACCTCCACGGGACGCCCTTTTCCGGGGATCCCGAACTTCTCGACATCTTCACCCGGGTCAACATCGACTTCATGTCGCTGGCCAACAACCACATGTACGACTACGGCACCAGCGGTATCGCCGACACCCTCAGGCACCTCGGGCGCACTGACATCGAGTTCGCTGGTGCCGGCATGGACCTCGAGGAAGCTCGGCGCTACTCCGTGCTGGATGCCGGCTCCTCACGGGTGGCCATCCTGCCGTGCGTGATGATCACCCCCGGGGTCTGGGCACAGGAGGATCGAGCCGGCGCCATGCCCTGCCAGGATGACCAGCTGGTGCCGAATATCCAGGAAGCGAGCACCCTCGCCGATATCGTCATCGTCTTTCCCAGCTGGGGGCCGGAATACACACCCGACCCGTACGCCAGCCAGCGCCGCCGCGGCGCCCGCTGGATCGCCGCCGGCGCCGACGTAGTGGTGGGCTTCGGCCATCACATGGTGGGCAGCATGGAAGAGTCGGATGGCAAGCTCATCTTCTACTCGGTCGGCAACTTCATCTTCGACCAGAACTGGGCCGAGTTCACGATGGAAGGCATCCTGCCGGAGCTGACGTTCGCCCATGGCGACCTGGTCCAGGTCGAGATGAACCCCTTCTTGACGGCCGACCAGGCTCAGCCCAACCTGCTCGACGCCGAAGGCGCGCGGCATGTCCTGGGCGTCATCGAGCGAGCGTCGGAGGGCTACCTCGACTATTAGGTCTCGGGCGGCAAGCCCGCGAAGAGGTCGACCTCCGGCAGCCGCACCCCCGTCGTCGACGCTGTCAGCGTGAACGATTCCTGAGGCCCGATCTCGCGCCAGTCATCCAGGGTCAGTCCCAGGAAAAACCCATCGCGCGGCAGTTGGGTCACATGCTCGGCCATAGCTGCCAACTTGGCCGGCAGCTGCTCCGTGATATCGACGCGCGTCGTGATGGGGCCCTGGGCCTCAGCCATGTGCGCCAGATGAGCCTCCCGTTCCGCACGCTGCTCATCGGTCTCATCCGGCGGCGGCAGCCACGACGTCTTGACGCCGCGTTCGGCGATGAGTTCGGCGAAGCGCTCACGGCGAGATATGTCCATCACCGTTTCGTACAGCTTGAGCGGCTGCCAGGGAGAGAGTCCATCCGCGGCGTGCTCCGGATAGGCGGTCACATCGGCGGCTCTGTCGAAGGCCAGTTTGGTCACCAGTGCCGCGCGAACATGGTCCGGATGACCGTACCCGCCGAAGTCGTTGTATGACACCAGGACCTGCGGGCGGCTGAGGCGGACCAGTCGCACCAGCGACCCGGCCGCCTCGTCCGGGTCGGCTTGCCAGAGGCTGCCGGCAGCCTCGTTCTCGGGCTGGCCCAACATCCCGGAGTCGCGATAACCAAGCCAGTGATGCTCGATGGTGCCAAGGTGGCTCAGTGCCCTGACCAGCTCGTCGCGGCGGATGTCCGCCAGTCGCGCGTGGTTCTCGGGGGTATCCAGGGCAGGCACCACGATCTCGCCGTGTTCGCCGCCGGTGCAGGTCACGCAGATGATGCGATGGCCTTCGGAAGCGTACCGGGCCATCACGCCGCCGGTGGAGATGGTCTCGTCGTCAGGATGAGCGTGGACGGTCATCAGCGAGTGCCGGGCGGGCAAGGCGTCACCTCCTCAGCTTGTGCTGGGCCATAAGGAGAGATCCAACTCGGGAGCAAGCCCTGCCAGTTCGGCCAGGTCGGGCTGATATGCGCTCACCAGCGCGTCCCGTAACCCGCTCGGGAGCTCCGGCTTCGGCCGAGTCGCGGCGTTGACCAGACGTTGGGATATCGCAGCATCCACAGGCTCCGGTTCCAGGCCCAGGAAGCGAAAGGTCCGAGCCAATTCGGCGCTCGGATCGGCGCGACACTTCTCGTACTGCAGGACGAGCACGCGGTCGCGGGCGAAGCTGTCATATACGCGACGTAGCTGTTGCGCATAGAGGCCACGCTGGAAGGCGCCCATCGCATCCTGCCTGTCGAGCGACGCAGACGACATCTGATCCGTGTGGGCCATCGACGACAGATAGCGCTCGAATGGGTCACGCAGCAGGACCAGGACATGGACCTGCGGAGCCGCTCGCGCGAGCAGCTCAGGCGTCCAGAAGTCGACCATGTAGCCGGGCGTCCATTCGCCGGCGATGGCCCCCGGCGGCCTGGGGAAGTACTCCGCGTAAAGGTCGATGTCGGCTTGCCCGAAGCGGCGCTCCCAGTAGCTATCGAAGAAGTGCAGCTCCTTGGGCTGCGACCCGATACGGTGGACCCGGGCATGCTCATGGATGAGCTCGGCCCACCAGGACGTGCCTGCTTTCTGGGCACCGATACCCACGAACTCGGGCGGCGCGACCGACCAACCCGCTGGTGTGACCGGCGGGCGGCCGGGTCCGGGCGGTTTATGGCCGCGCAGTCGGCGGATGGTCCGTAGACCGCGCACGGCGCTCTGGCGCACACGTAGCGCCGCTGCTGGGCGTCGGATGGCCGGCGCGCGTAGCGCGCTCTCGGCCGGCCCGCTCATGCGGCCGGCCCGCCCAGCGCGGTCACGGCCGTTGTCCAGCGCGATAGGTCGATCTCCGGCAGCGCGTCGGCGAGGCGCGCGTTCTCCAGTGCGTAGGCCCTCGCGAGTGCAGCGCGCTGCTCCCGACTGAGCACGACCTTGGCGGTGCGCGACTCATTCACCCTTCGATGCACGTCGATCCTGTCGGCCGCCGCCGGGTCCAGCCCGAGGAACTCGAAGGTCCGGCGAAGCTGTCGGCGCGGGTCAGCGACGCACTCCTCATAGAGCAGGATGATGACCTGGTCCCTGGGGAAGACGGTCCACAGTCGCATCAGTTGGTCGGCGTAGCAGCCGCGTTGGAATCCGCCGTTGGCCGCTGCGCGGGGCGTCCACGACAGGTTCGGTCGATTCTCGGTCAGGGTCACCCCTGACCGGAAGCGCTCCACGGGATCACGCAACATGACCAGCAGACGTGCGTCGGGGGCGGCCCGACGAAGCAGCGCTGGTACCCAGAAGTCGACCATGTAGCCGGGCGTCCATTCGCCGGCTTTGCTGCCCGGTGGCCGGGCGAAGAAGCCGTGGTACCGGCCGATCTCCGCGTCGCTCCAGCTGCCATCCCAGAAGCGGTCGAAGAAGTGCACCTCCTTGGGGACGGTGGCTGTCCGGCGCACCGCGGGATGCTCGTGGATGAGCTCATCCCACCAGGTCGTCCCTGAGCGCGCCGTACCCACGCCCACGAAGTCAGGCGGCCCCACCTGCCAGCCTTCAGGGACCTCGGCCGGCTTACCTGACGGCGCCGCTGCCCGGGCGTTGCGCCCACCGCGAAGAAGCCTGCCCACGCGCTCGACGACCTTGCTCGTGCCGCTCAAGGCGTGGCTGAAAGACGCTCCATGTCGGCGATGATACGAGCGCGCTAGCTGTCCGTCGTGGAGGCGAAGATGAAGGGATCACCGCCGCGGGCAGGCCCGCTGGCCGGACTACGTGTGTGCGACCTCTCGACCGTCCTGGCCGGTCCGTACTGCACGATGCTGCTGGGGGACCTGGGCGCCGACGTCATCAAGGTCGAGCCACCCGACGGCGATCCGACCCGCCGCTATGGCCCGCCCTACGCCGGAACGCCCGAGCCGGGGGTGCGCTACGCGCAGGGTGATCCTCGGGGGAACCCGGGCTACCAGGGCGAGTCAGGCTATTTCCTGTCCGTGAACCGCAACAAGCGCGGGGTGGTGATCGATCTTGGAACGGCCAGCGGCCGCGCTGCACTGACCTCCATCCTGCGCGGTAGCGATGTCCTGGTCGAGAACTTCCGAGCCGGCGGGCTGGACCGCCTCGGCTTCGACGACGCCCGACTTGCCCAGATAGATGCCCGGCTCATCCACCTGGCCATCACGGGCTATGGCACGACCGGGCCCGACGCTGCCAAACCGGGCTTCGACCTCATCATCCAGGCCGCCTCGGGCCTGATGTCCATAACCGGCCAGCCTGACGATGAAGGGGGGAGGCCGACCAAGGTGGGCGTGGCGGTGACCGATATCGCGACCGGGATGTTCGGCGCCGTGGCCATCCTGGCGGCACTGCGCGCACGCGATGGCGTGCCGGGCGTGCCGGGCACGGGCAGAGGCCAACGCATCGACATCAGCCTGCTGGAGTCGACTGTGGCGTGGCTCATCAATCAAGCCGCGAATCACCTCATCGGCGGGCTGGTGCCCGGTCGGATGGGCGATCGGCATCCCAACATCACGCCCTACGAGACATTCCGTACGGCCGATGGCGAGCTAGCGGTGGCGGTCGGCTCGGAGCGCATCTGGGCTCGTTTCTGTGCAGCGCTGGGCCTCGACGAGCTGGTCGCCGATGCGCGGTTCGCGACGAACAGCGACCGAGTCGTGGAGCGGGAGTCGCTGAGGGCGATCGTCGAGCGGCGCTTCGCCCAACGTGGCTCCAGCGACTGGCTGGTGGAGCTCGCTCGGGCCGAGGTGCCGTGCAGCCCGGTACGAGATATGGCGGCCGTATTCGCCGATCCGCAGGTGCTTGCCCGGGAGATGATCATCCCGGTCGACCACCCGACCGCCGGCCAGATCCAGCTCACGGGACTTCCCTTCAAGCTTGCGGCCACGCCAGGCGCTATCCATCGGCCACCGCCGCTGCTCGGCGAGCACACGCGGGAAGTCCTTGCGGAGCGTGGTCAACCTGACGCCGGTGAGGGTGAAGCCTCGCTTGAAGCGGGCTGACTCGATTTGTTTGGGGAGGGCAGCGCAGAGACGGTGGCGCTGAGGGGCCCATCGGACGATGGCCACTCGGCGCGGAGTGGTCCTCACTGGTCTCTGGCCAAAGGGCATGTCAGAGCCATAGAGTGGCGCCGGCGACCACCCCTCGCGCCGGGTGCTCACCTGACGGCTCAGCTGGGATCACATGAGCCCTGCGAGCGTCTACGGTGGCGCTGAGGTGCCCATCCGACACGAAGACTGAGGGGCTCAGCCGACACCAAGCTGACGGGCCCGTCCGACATGTACATGACCCCCACGGCAGCGCGCCGCGTTCCCGGGCCGGGCTTTAGGCTGGTCAGCGTGAAGATCGGCCGGACGCGCAGGATGCGCTCGCATGGATGAAGGGGCGCCCATCACGGGTGCCGCCATCCGTGATCACCTTGCCAACGAACGGACGCTGTTGTCGTGGCAGCGCACCGCGCTGACGGTCATCGGCCTGGGCTTCATCGTCGATCGCTTTGCGTTCGAGGCCGCCACGGCTGGTACTGCCAGCATCGTCGGTCTTGGGGTCATCGTCCTCGGCGCGAGCATCGCGCTGCTGGGCGCTCGACGCTATGTGCGCACCGAACGGGAGATCGACACGGCGTCGTATCGACCGTCCATCACGACCCACCTTGTACTGACTGGCGCTATCGTCGCCGCGGCGGTCCTGCTGGTCATCTATCTGCTGGTCGTCGGGGACTCGATCCCCGGGCCGTAACCGGTGAGCTCCACATACGCCTCGCCACTCACCGGCTGGCCGGCCCGCGTGGCCTCCACGATCTGTGATCCTTCCCAGTAGACGACGCCCGTGGTCGGCCGTGTGTCCAACTCCTGAGCCGCGACCGTCGGCCGCAGATCGATGATCATCGACTCTGCCGGCAACTCGATACGCCAACCGGCGGGGTAGGTCGCGCCGCTGGCTGGGGATGTCCAGTCGGCCGTCACCGCGACGGAGAACGCGTCCCTGGTCAGGTGCTCCGACACGCCGTCGGGCCGCACAAGGGTCCCGTAGACGAGCGGGTAGCCACCTGCCGTGTCGCGGACCAGGGAAAGCGTGAGGTCAGTGCCGTCATCCAGGTTGACCGCGAACCAGTCCCAGCCTCCTGCGCCGACCGCTACGAAGTCGCCCCACTGGTGGTCGAACCATGCTTGCCCCGTCACCCGCAGCTCGTTGCCGTCCAGCGTCAGCGTCCCGTCGGCCGCCATCTGGGTGCGCGAGTAGTAGTACGAGCCGCCGGCCGGTCCGAAGTCCACGTAGCCGTCCCGGTCGTGCAGTGCGACGGGCCGCTGGCCGTCGTCCAGGGCGAGCGATAGTCCGAACTCGGTGCCGTCAGGCGAGGCCACGGCATCGAGCTGATCACGACCATCGGCGCCGGTCATGGTCCACGGTCGGACCTGCCCATCGGACAGGCCCGGCGCCGCGTCGCCTCGGATGGCCAGGTCGAAGCCGGCGCCCTCGACGCCGCCCTCGCCACCATCGCCTCCGGCCTGGTCCACCTGAGGACCGATCTCGCTCCGTTGGTCGTACAGGAAGCGGCCAGCCCCTTCGTCAGTGATGGCCAGGTGGGAGGCCCACGCGACCGGGAAACCGCCTCGCTCGGCCCGAAAGATGACGAATTCGAAGCCGAAGCTGCGACCGTCCGTTGCCCGCAGGTGGCCCGTGTGATACCACCACTCGGTCAGGCGCTGATGGGCTCCGTCGTCGGCCGGAACCACCACCGGACGGGGATCGGCCGCCCGGGTCGGCGCGACGGTGGGCACCGGCAGCGGCGGTGCCATGGCCGGCGGGTTGGCCAGGATGGCGCCGGATGGCGAACAGGCGGTCAGCAACAGACAGACGGCGAGAGCCAGCACCAGCGCCTGCAGGGCGGCGCCTTCGGCGACGGGCAACCGGGTCGAGACCCACCGGCGGAGGCGCGCCGGCAACCACCAGTTCCATTCCCCCAGCAGGCGCATCGTGGAGGGCACCAGGAGTGCCCGCACCACGGTCGCATCCAGGGCCACGGCGATGGCCACCCCCAGGCCGACCGCCTTGATGAGCACGATCTCGGCGAAGGCGAAGGAACCCGCTACGACGACCACGATGAGCGCTGCCGAGGTGACGATGCGGCCACTCCGCTCGAGGCCTCGGGCGACAGCCTCACGATTGTCGCCGCTCACATCGTGGGCCTCCTTCATCCGACTCAGCAGGAAGACCTCGTAGTCCATCGAAAGCCCGAACAGGACGCAGAACAGGATCACCGGCAGCGTCGTCTCCACGAACCCCAGTGGCTGGAAGCCGAGGAGGGCCGAGAGATTGCCATCCTGGAAGATCCAGACCAGCGCCCCGAAGCTGGCCAGGATGGAGAGACCGTTCATGACCAGCGCCTTCAACGGCAGGACCACGGAGCGCAAGAGCGCGAAGAGGACCACGTAGGTCGACCCGAGGATGAAGAGTGCGCTGCGCGGGAAATCGGCCGCGATGCGGTCGACCACGTCCTTCACCTCGGCCGCCCCGCCTCCCACCTGCACCGAGATCCCGGCCGGCGGCGCCAGGGCCGAATCGGGATCGCGCATCTCCTCTACCAGGGCGCGCGCTTCGGGACGGTTGGGGCCATACCAGGTGACCACGGTCACTGCCGTCAGGTCGCCTCGCGTGGTGCGCACGAGCCGGTCGGCGATGTACCTGTCGCCCGGCCCACCCGGGCTGCCCAGGATGAGCTGGTACTGCTGCCGATCGAGCCTGCTGTCGATGTCGACGATGCTCTCGACCCGCGCCACGCGCGGGTCTGCCGCCAGCTCGCGCGTGTAGTCGTACAGCAGCCCGATGTTGTCTGCTTCGGTGACCGGGCCAGTGGTGCGAACGGCCAGCAGCAACGGCGCGAAGGCACCTTCCTGGAACTCCTCGACGATGAGGTCATAGGCCTGGCGCGATGGCACATCGGCGGGCAGGATGGTGGCATCGGGGGCATTGAAGCGTACGTGCAGGAACGGCAGCCCTAACACGACCAGCAGGCCGAGGGTCGGCACGAACACGCGCACCGGTCGCTCCATCACCCAGCGGGCGAGCCTCGCCCAGCCTCCCTCGCCCGAGGCGCTTGGCTGGCGGCGACCTGGCCGGCGGATGGCCAGAGCGTCGATGCGTGGGCCCGCGATGGCCAGCACGGCCGGCAGCAAGGTCACTGCCCCGGCCACCGCGAAAGCGACCACGATGGCACCGGCTATGCCGACCGACCGGAGCACCATGAAGTCGAAGAGCATCAGTCCGACCAGGCCCAGCAGCACCGTGATGCCCGAGAAGAAGGCCGCCCGCCCGGCCGTCGCCACGGTCATCGCGATGGCATCCTCGACCGACGCTCGATCCGTCCGTCCGTCGGCTGAGCGGCCGCCGCCACGCGCCGCCAACTCTTCCCGGAAGCGGCTGGACAGCAGCAGCGCGTAATCGACGCCCAGACCGAAGCCCAGGAGCGTCGCCAGGTTGAGTACGAAGATGCTCATCGGCGTGACCGAGGCGACCAGGAAGATGGCGGCCAGCGCCACGAGCACCGCGATACCACCAGCGACGATGGGCACGCCAGCCGCGACGACGCTGCCGAAGACGAGGAGCAGGGCCAGGGCAGCCAGTGGCAGCGAGATGAACTCGCTACGTTGCAGATCACGTTCACTGACGGCTTGGATGTCGCCATAGAAGGCCGGTCCACCAGCGATGGCTGTTCGGATGCCCGGCACATCTACGATCGCTGCCTCGATGGGTCCTACCGCGTCGGGTGACGCGTCAGGTGGCAGATCCAGGGCCACGATGTGGTAGACGGTGCGACCGTCGGCGCTGACCTGCTCCGGTGCCAGCCGGTGGCTGAGGACGCCGGTGACGTGGTCTGCCGAAGGCACCCCCGCCAGGGCGGTGGCCACTGCCGACTCGAAGGCGGCATCACCCGCCCGGGCATCTGCCTCCGAGCGGACGACGATGACCAGCGCTGAGGGCGGCAATCCGACCTCCGCCTCCAGGCTGTGGCGTGCCCGAGCAGCCTCCAGGTCGTCGAGCGAGAAACCGCCCGGGCGAAGCGCTCCCGCGACCTGTGGTGCGAGCGGCAGTGCCGCCAGGGCCAGCACGGCCCAGGCTGTGACGACCCACCAGCGATGGCGTGCGCAGCGCCGGCCGAGTCGCCCGAAGATCGTCACCCGGCGCTGGAGCCGTCCGCTGCAGCCGCGGAGCCGTCCAAGGCACCGGCATCGCCAGCGATATCCACGGAGGAGACGACCTCTGCCACGCCGCGCAGAGTGGCGATGACCGAGCAGTAGCGATCACAGCTCAGCCGCACCGCGCGCTCCACGGCCGAACGCCGCAGACGCGCGCCCGCGACCACGAAGTGGACGGTGATGCGGCGATAGGCCCATGGCGGATCCGGATCCTGCTCGCCCTGGACGCGCACCTTGATGTCAGTGACGTCCTGTCGAGCCTTCCGCAGGATCTCCACGACATCCCAAAGCGAGCAGCTACCGACACTCGCCAGGAGTAGCTCGCTCGCGCTGAAGCCGGTCGGCGCGTGATCCGGATCGTCCGTGTGCGGCGCGTTGATGTCGATCGAGTGGCCCTGGTGGGTGCCGCTCGCGGTGAAGCGCTGCTGGGCACCGTCCCAGGCGATGTTGACGGTGCGCACGACTTCTCCTGAGGGCATGGCCCCATGATGACCGGAGAAGGCCGGACGTCACCTGCACGTCATCGGTAGCGCCATACGCTGGGACTGATGTCCTCGTCTGGCGACCGCGTCGCGATGCCTCGTCGCAGCGCCTTCCTCTACGGCCTGCTGGCCGGCGCCGTTGGGCTGGCCATCCTGCTCGTTGGACGCTTGCTGACGGGCCGGCCGGGGTTCCTTGACGCTATCTCCGATGGCGTACTGCGCTACGTGCCGCTCGCCCTCTTCGACGCGGCCCTCTCCAGCCTGGGCGCACTGGCCAAGGGAACGCTGTACGCCGCCATCGCGCTGGCTGTCCCGGTGGCCGGTGGTCTGCTGGCCATCAAGCTCATCCGCTCTCCGCCTCGCGGCGACCGCTTGCGCGACATCGTCGCGGCTGGCGTGCTCGTGGCACTGGTGGCTTTCTTCCTGGCCGCGGTACTGGTCCTGCCGCTGGCTGGCGCGGGCATCCTGGGAAGCGACCTGCGCGCCGACGCCTGGGCGCTCCAGGCCCCCCTCGCGGTAGCCGCTGTGGCTTATGGCCTGGTGCTCATGGGCTTCCGCTATGCGGCCGCGGGGCAGGCAGACCCAGGCGGCATGCGGACCGACCAGACCGAGGTGCCAGCGCCGGATATGGACACTGCACCTGCTGCTGTGGGCGTGCCCCGCCGGACATTCCTGGCTCGAGCGCTCGGGCTGGTCGGCCTGGCTGCGCTGGCCGTTTCCGGCTTTGCGGTGTTCCAGGGTCTTGCCCGCGCCAGTCGACCCCTGACCGGCGGCGGTCCAGCGCCCGCGGACGGGCAGCCGATGGATCCCTTCGGACCGACCATGGCGCTGACCCCAGTAGACGACTTCTACCAGATCTCCAAGAACCTCCTGCCGGTCAGCATCGACGGGCAGGCGTGGCGGCTGCGGGTGGATGGCCTGCTCGATCGGCCGGCCGATATCTCGCTCGAGGCTTTGAGGGCCATGCCGTCGCAGGTCGCCCACCGGACCATCGAGTGCATCAGCAATGATGTCCCAGCCGGCGATGATCTGATCGGCAACCAACGCTGGCGCGGTGTGCCGATACGAGACCTGCTGGCCCCGGCCGGGGTCCAACCGGCGGCCACCCACGTGCTCTGGGAAGCGGCTGACGGTTACACCGAGTCACTGCCGCTGGAGGTCGCCCTGCGTGAGGATTCCTGGATCGTCTATGAGATGGGCGATCAACCGCTTACAGCGGAGCACGGCTTCCCGGCCCGGGTCTTCATCGCCGGTCGATTCGGGATGAAGCAGCCCAAGTGGGTCACCAGGCTTCAGCTGACCGATCACGACGAGCCCGGTTACTGGCAAGTGCGAGGCTGGGACCGGGAGGCTTTCGTGGTCACGATGTCGCGCATCGACCAACCCCGCCCGGGCGAAACGGTGCGCACTGGTGAGCCGTTCATGGCCTATGGCATCGCCAACAGCGGCGATCGCGGCATCAGCCGCGTCGAGCTCAGTCCTGACGATGGAGCCACCTGGCTGGAGGCGGAGCTGCAGGACGCCACGGAGGAGCCGCTCGGACCGCTCACCTGGGTCCGTTGGCGGGTACCCGTGACTGTCAGCGGGTCGGGCGCTCGCCGGTTGGTGGTCCGCGCGACGGACGGATCGGGCGCCGTCCAGGATCCCGCGTTCCGAGCTCCACTACCGTCAGGATCGACCGGTTGGCATGCGGTGCGCATCGCGGTCGCCTGAGCCAGCTCAAGGCACCCAACGACCGCCGAACGAGAGCGCGCGAATGCCACCAGCAAGCCGGCCGACGAGACCGGCCAGACCCATCGCCAGGCCGGCCCGCGTCGGCCGGCCATCAGCCAGAAGAGCGGGAACGCGACGGTCGCGTAGCGGCCCACCGACTCGAGGTTGCCTGACGCGAAAGTGGCGCCCAGCAACAGGATCGGCACGAGCGCGTACTCCAGGCGCAACTGGTCCACGCGGGCGTATACAAGCAGGAACACGGATGCGCACAGGGTCAGCAGCAGGACGATCTGGATCGGCCCGAGGGCTGCGCCCATGGCCGCGTCGCCATCCGCTGTGCCCAAGCCAGCCGAGCAGCAGCCACGGCTGGCTGACGCGCGGCCGCCATCCGTCGCGCCGGAGAAGGATCATCGCCAGTGGCACCATCACCAAGGCGCCCGGTAAGCGGGTCACAGACGCCAGGCCGATGAGCACGCCGGCCACAGCGCGCTGGTCGCGCTCGGCGGCCAAAAAGGCACCCAGGACGAGGACCAGGAAGAGACCCTCCGCGTAGGCCATGGAGAAGATGGTCGAGAACGGGCTGATGGCCAGCAAGAAGCAGTCCAGTGC